>JAJTBU010000076.1 GCA_021286735.1 bacterium | reverse complement strand
CGTAGTCGAGTCCTTCGAAAAAATGAGGAACGATCCCGAAGTCGTAGCCAAGTTCAAGGCTCTCAGCTCCGGTAAAGGTGTATCGCGATGAGAAAAATCCTTTCTATTATAATTATGTCCTGTCTGATCCTGTCGGGGGGTGGCGTTGCCTTTTCTCAAACGCTTCTCACTGGCAATCAGCAGGCTCTCGGCGCCGCCCAGACGGCGCCTGGATCGTTTTCCGGTACCGTAGCGAACAAGCAAGGATCCAACGGCGTCGCTCTCCCTGAACAGAGCGCCCAAACCCTCCTCGCCATGGCCACCGAGGACTACCCCGCCACGCCGGGCGATGTCTACGCGCTCGTCTACCTCAAGGTGGCGCAGCTGGACACCATCAACCTCGTGGTCGAGGGCGATGGCTCGATCAACGCGGGCTTCCTGGGTACTTTCGCGTCCCGCGGGCTCACCTTCCGCCAGCTCAAGGCGCAGATTGAGAAGAAAGTCGCGGCATCCTACCCCGGCTCTAATCCTTCTCTCATCATCGCGTCCACTGGGCTCTTCCCCGTCACGGTGAAGGGCGAGGTCAAGCAGGCGGGCATCGCGACCGCCTGGGGGCTCTCCAGGCTTTCGGAAGTGGTCGCTCCCTTCCTGGGCGAGTATTCGAGCCTCCGCGAGGTTTCGGTCCGCTCGCGCGATGGCGTGACCGCAACCTACGACCTCTTCAAGGCGCGCCGCTCGGGCGACCTGTCCCGCGATCCCTACCTCAAGCCCGGCGATATCGTCGAGATTAAAAGGGCCGACCGTACGGTGGCCATCGAGGGCCAGGTGCGTCGCGCCGGCGCCTATCAGCTCCTCGCGGGCGAAGGCCTGCTTGAGCTTGTCGCCTTCTACGGCGACGGCGCACTCGATGGCGCCAAGACGGACCGCGCCCTCCTCACGCGCAAGGCGACCGCCGAGAAGCCCGAGGCCGAGAGCCTCGTCGTCGACCTTGGCGGGAAAACCTTCCCCGCCCTCGCGGACGGCGATGTGCTTCGCGTCCCCTCGCGGGAAGAATATTTGCCGATAGTCTCCATAGAAGGCGCCGTCGCGGGCGCCGAACTCGGCGTCAAGCGCGAGGCCCTGCAGGGCGGCGCCGAGGCCGTGGAGACACAGCAGTATCGCGTCATCAGGCTGCCTTATCGCCAGGGCTCCATGCTTTCGGAAGCCCTACGGAGCATCCGCGGCCAGATCGATCCGCGCGCCGACTTAAAGCGCGCCTTCATCGCCAAGGCGGGCGGCTCGGGCCAGGTCGAAGTGGACCTGGAAAGGCTCCTCTACCGCTTTGATCCCAAGGATGATATCGCCCTCGCCGCCGACGACAAGGTCGTCATCCCCTACGGCTCCCAATATGTCTTCGTCACGGGCGAGGTCGCCAAGTCGGCCTGGGTGGGCGTCACGGGGCTCACGCGGCTTTCGGAGGCCGTGAAGCCCCTCGCCACGCGCTTCAGCTCGTTGCGCGACGTCGTGGTCAAGAGTGCGGACGGCGCGGTGGCGCGCTACGACCTCTTCCTGGCCGAGCGTCAGGGCGATCTGACCCAGGACCCCTACCTCCGCCCCGGCGACCAGGTCGAGGTGGGAAAGGCCGACCGCATCGTCACCCTGGAGGGCGAAGTCCGCAGGCCGGGCTCCTATCAGCTCCTCGCGGGCGAGGGCGTGGCCGAACTCCTCGCCAGGTACGGCGACGGCGCCGTTGAAGGCGCCAAGACTGATTTAGCTGTATTGACGCGAAAGGCGACCGCCGCCCTCCCCGAGGGAGAGAGCCTCGTGTTCGACCTCGCGGGTTCCCCGCTTCCCGCCCTGGGCGACGGCGACCGCGTGCGCGTCCCCTCGCGCGAGGAATACCTGCCCGTTGTCTACGTGCAGGGCGCCGTGGCGGGCGCCGAGCTCGGCGTCAAGAAGGACGCCCAGGCCGGCAACGCCGGCGCCGTGGTGGCCGAGCAGTACCGGGTCCTGCGGCTCGCCTACCGCCAGGGCCAGCTCCTCTCCCAGGCTCTGCGCGGCATCCGCGATCAGATCGACCCGCGCGCCGACCTTAAGCGCGCCTTCATCGTCAGGAAAGGCCAGGCGGCGCAAGTGGCCGTGGACCTCGAAAAGCTGCTCTACCGCTATACCCCTGCCGACGACGTGACCCTCGCGGCCGACGATACCATCGTCATTCCCTACGGCTCGATGTACGCCTTCGTCTCCGGCGAGGTGGGCAAGTCCGCCTGGGTGGGGATAACGGGTCTCACGCGGCTTTCGGAGGCCGTGAAGCCCCTGCTCACCAAGTATTCATCGCTGCGTGATGTCGCGGTGAGGAGCGAGGACGGCTCCTCCGTCGTCTACGACCTCTTCAAGGCCGAGCGGGAAGGGGACCTTTCGCAGGATCCCTACCTGCGTCCCGGCGACGTGGTGGAAGTGAAGAAAGCCGGGCGCATCGTCAGCCTGGAGGGCGAAGTGGGCAGGCCGGGCGCCTACCAGCTTCTCCCGGGCGAGGGCGTGGCCGAGCTTGTCGGTTATTACGGCGCCAAGGCCCTCCCGAGCGCCAAGGGCGACTTGTCCGTCCTTACCCGCCGGGCCACGGCCGAACGACCTGAGTCCGAAAGCCTCGTGTTCGACCTCGCGGGGAAGGACCTCCCGGCGCTCGTCGATGGGGATCGCGTCCGCGTGCCGTCCAGGGAAGAGTACCTGCCGGTGATCTACGTCGAGGGCGCGGTGGCCGGCGCCGAGCTGGGCGTCAAGAAGGAAGCCCAGGCGGGCAACGCCGCCGCCGTGGTGACGGAGCAGTACCGGGTGCTGCGGCTCGCGTTCCGGCAGGGACAGCTCCTCTCCCAGGCGCTTTTGGGCGTCAAGGACCAGATTGACCCGCGCGCCGACCTGAAGCGCGCCTTTGTCTCCAGAAAGGGCCAGGACAAGCCCATCGAGGTGGACCTGGAAAAGCTCCTCTACCGCTACGACGCCGCGGACGACCTCGCCCTCAAGGCCGAGGACCGCGTCGTCCTTCCCTATGGCGCGATGTTCGTCTTCGCCACGGGCGAAGTGACCAAGTCGACCTGGGTGGGGATAACGGGCCTTACCCGCCTCGCCGAAGTCGCCAAGCCCCTCGCCACGCCCTACGCCTCCCTCCGCGAGGTCGCGGTTGAGAGCGAGGATGGCGCCAAGGCCGTCTACGCCCTCTTCCTCGCCGAGCGCAAGGGGGACCTTTCGCAGGATCCCTACCTGCGCCCCGGCGACATTGTCACCCTGAAGAAGGCCGACCGCGCCGTCACTCTCGAGGGCGAAGTCAGGCGGCCGGGCCGCTACCAGCTTCTGCCGAACGAGGGTGTGGATCAGCTTGTATCCCAGTACGGCGACGGGGCGCTGGAGAGCGCCAAACTGGACCGCGTCGCATTGACGCGGCGCGCCACGGGCGACAATCCCGATTCCGAAACCTTGGTCTTCGCCCTGGGCGGCCAAGCCCTCCCGGCCCTCGCCGACGGCGACCGGGTGCGGATCCCCTCCCGCGAGGAATACCTCCCCGTGGTCTACGTCGAAGGCGCGGTGCAGAAAGCCGAGGCAGCCGCCGCGGCGGGAACCGTAAACGCGGCGCCGGCCGAACCCAAATACGGTGAAAAGCGCGTGATGTGGCGCAAGGGACTCCTGGTTTCGCAGACTATGGCCATCCTGATGGCGGGAATCCCCGACCAGGCCGATTACCGCTCCGCCATGGTCGTGCGCGCCGCCGACAAATCGGTGGTCAAGATCGACCTCGACCGGCTTCTCTTCGCCCACGACGCCTCGCTGGACTTCGCGCTGGAGGCGGACGACCGCGTCGTGCTGCCCTTCAAGGCCCAAGCGGTCTTTATCACGGGCGAGGTGGCCAAGTCGGGCTTCGCGCCCGTATCGGGCGCCCAGCGCCTCTCGGAGGCGCTGAAGCCCTTCCTCCTCCCCTCCTCCTCCACCCGCAACGTCGTGGTGACGAGCGCCGAAGGCGTTTCCGCCGCCTACGACCTTTTCCGCGCCGAGCGCTTCGGCGAGAGCGCCCAGGATCCCCTGCTGCGCCCCGGCGACGGCATTGCCGTTGCCAAGGCCGCCCGCGTCGTCAGCCTGGCGGGCGAGGTCAACCGTCCCGGCACCTACGAGCTCCTGCCCGGCGAGGGGCTCGCCGAACTTTTATCCATCCAGGGCGCGGGCTTGCGCGAATTCGCCAAGCGCGACCGGATCCTCGTCACGCGCAGGGCTTCCGACGGCAAGCCCTCGGGCGAATCCCTGGTGGTGGATGCCGGCGCGGGCGCCGCTCAGGCGGCCGCCGCCCCGGCCCTCCTCGACGGGGACGCCATAACGGTGCCCTCCCGCGAGGAATTCCTCCCCGTGGTCTATGTCGAAGGCGCCATGGCCGCGGGCGGCTACGGCATCCAGCGCGTGCTCTGGCGCGAGGGGCTCCTCGTTTCGCAGGCGCTCAAGCCGATCGCCGCCTCCCTGCCCGCCGCGGCGGACCTGCGCCGGGCCAGGCTCCTGCGCGCCAAGGACGGTTCCGAAGCCAGGCTCGACCTCGAAAAGCTCCTCTTCGCCTTCGATCCAGCCCTGGACGCTGTCCTCGGCGCCGGCGACCGGATCATCTTGCCCTACGGCTCCCGCGACGTCTTCGTCTCCGGCGAGGTCGCCCGCTCCGGCTGGGTTCAGGCTGACGGAACCCTGCGCCTTTCCCAGGCGATCAAGGCCTTCCTCCTCCCCACGAGCTCCACCCGCGCCGTCGCGCTCCGTTCGGCTGACGGCAAGGAAGCCGTCTACGATCTCTTCAAGGCCGAGCGCTTCGGCGACATAGCCCAGGATCCCGTGCTCGCACCCGGCGATGCGATCACCCTGCGCCGCGTGGGCAGGGTCGTCGTGCTCGAGGGCGAGGTGTTCAGGCCCGGGACCTATGAGCTTCTTCCTACGGAGGATTTCAACGCGCTGATTTCCGTTCAGGGCGCGGGCTTGCGCGACACTGCCCAAGCCGGCCGCGTTCAGATCACGCGCAAAGCTTCGGATACGAAGACCGCGGGCGGCATAGCCCTGGTCGACGCCCTCGCCAAGGATTCCCAGGCTGTGCTTTTCGATGGCGACAAGGTGCGCGTGCCCTCCATGGACGAGTACCTGCCCGTGGTCTATATCGAAGGCGCGGTTGCCGGCGAATATTCCGTCCAGCGCGTCGCCTGGCGCGATGGCATGCGCGTGGCCGATCTCATCCGCCCGTTGCGCGACCGCATTCCCGCCACGGCTGACCTAAAGAAAGCTTTTATTACCAAGAGCTCGGCCGACGCCCCCGTCTCCATCGACCTCGAGAAAATCCTCTATTCCTACGATCCCGCCTACGACCTCCCGCTCGAGCCCGAGGACAGGCTCGTCATCCCCCTCGGTTCCATGTACGTCTTCGTGACGGGCGAGGTGCAGAAGTCGGTATGGACGCCGATCACGGGGCTCACCCGGCTCCGCGACGTCGTATCGGCGAATCTCACCCGCTGGTCCTCCACGCGCGACGTCGCGGTGGCGTCCAGGAACGGGGTCGAGCAGCACTACGACCTCTTCCGCGCCGAGCGCTACGGCGACCTGACGCAGGATCCCTTCCTGCGCCCTGGCGACGTGGTGACCGTGAATCGCCTGGAAAGGCTCGTGACGATCGGCGGCGAAGTGCGCCGCCCCGGAACCTACCAGCTCCTCTCCGGCGAGGGCATGAAGGATTTAGTCGAGCGCTACGCCGACGGCTTCACCGAAAAGGCCAATCCCACGCGCATCCAGGTGGTGCGGCTGTTGTCCACCGCTTCCGCGGTCGGCGAAAAGCTCCAGTTCGACTATAAAGCCGCCCCCGACTTCTCGCTCAACCAATACGACTCGATCACCGTGCCCGCCTGGCAGGATCTGCTGCCGGTGGCCTGGTTCGAAGGCGCGGTGGGCGTGGGAACCGCCGGCGCCACCCTGGAGGCAGCCAAGCGCGTGCCCTACACCTTCTTCCCCGGCGAGACCGTCGCCGAGGCCGCCCAGACCATGCGCAAGAACTTCAGCGAAGTCTCCGACCTCGCCGCGGCCTATATCTCCCGCAAGGGCGAGCGCGTCGCGGTGGATCTGACCAAGTATCTCTACGATAGGACTAGCGCCGACGGCCCGATCCTGGAGGCCAACGACGTGATCGTGGTGCCCTTCAGACAATTCTTCGTCACGGTCTCGGGCGCGGTAAGGCTCGCGGGCCGGTATCCCTATGTGCCCGACCGTACCTGGGAGTACTACGTCGGCCTGGCCGGCGGCTTCGATTCCGACAAGAACGCGGGAGACAAGGTCACCATCTACGATGTCTCGTCCAAGAAAGTTTCGTCGACGGGCAGGGTCATCATGCCGGAGGACAATATCATCGCCGCCTCGAACTCGGTGATGTACAACCTCCTCAAGGTGGCTTCGGTCCTGTCCACGGCGATTTCGCTCATAGCGCTCGTGATCAGCCTGCTGCCCTGAGCAAAAGCGGAGCGGCGGCGGCAAAAAATGATTGAAAAAAGAAGGTAGCGGTATGCAGTTGATGTCGATGCTCGTGTCGACGGTCCTTTCGGCGGCGGCCATGCCGGCGATCATCCGTTTCGCGGATGCGCGCCAGCTCTACGATGGCCAGTGCGAGAGGAAGATCCATACGGGACAGGTGCCGCGTTTGGGCGGCATGGGGATCTTCCTCTCGTTCTTCCTGGCCGCGGCCGTCGTTCCCTTTTTCGGAGATTCCGGGCTTTTTAACGCCCTCGGCGTCCGCCTCGACACCCTGGTTCCCCTCGCGGTCGGCGCCGTCCTCGTGCACGGCATCGGGCTCTGGGACGATTTCACCGGGGGCAAGGTGCGCGCGGTTTGGAAGCTCATCGTCCAGATCCTGGCGGCGGTGATCGTGGTGGGGCAGGGGCTTCGCTTCGGCGGCCTGGGCTTTTCGACCGACGGTTTCTCGGGTTCCCTGCGTTGGGCTTCTAGCGCCCTCACCTGTTTCTGGATCGTGGGGGTCACTAACGCCATAAACCTGATCGACGGCATGGACGGCCTGGCGGGGGGCATCTCCTTCATCGCCTCCCTGACCTACGCCGTCTTCTACTATCTCGCGGGCGACCAGGCCAGCTCCTTTATCTGCCTCTGCCTGTCGGGCGCCATCGCGGGCTTCCTCACGGTCAACTTTCCCGCCCCCAAGGCCAAGCTCTTCATGGGCGACTCGGGCAGCCTCTTCCTGGGCTTCTGCCTCGCTTCCATGCCCCTTATGGGCGAGTCGGGCGCTGCGGGCGGCGCGGCGGCGAAAACCGTGGGCGTGATTCCGGCGGCCCTCCTGCTCTTTGTGCCGATCTACGACACCCTGCGGGCAATCTGGCGGCGGACGCGCGCGGGCGTCAGCATCGCCACGGCCGATCGCCTCCATATCCATCACCTCTTCTGGGACGCGGGCTACAAGCCCATTTCCATCCTCGCCATCCTCTATTCGGCGACGCTCTGGCAGGCGGCGGTCTTCATCGTGGCCAGCCGAATGTCCGTGCAGTTCGCCTTTCTCGCGGAGCTGATCGGCTTCTTGCTCACCGGAATTCTGTTCCGGTACGCGGCCTCGCTCGGCTCGGCTTCGCTCCGCTCAAACAAGGTAAAATGACCAACGACAATGAATTGCAGCTGCTGGAGGCGATCTACGCCTCCGAGACCGCCGGGCAGGCGAATAGTCAGCGCGCCCTGGCGGGGCAGGCCGGCCTTTCCCTGGGAATGACGAATGCCCTTCTCTCCCGCTTCGCCGAGCGCGGCTGGGTCAAGCTCACGCATATTTCCGGGCGCAGCCTGCGCTATATCCTCACGCCCTCCGGCGTCGAGGAAGTCCTGCGCCGCACCATGGCCTACTTCACCCGCGCGGAGCGCAGCGCCACCAACTACCGGGCGCGCATCGACGACTACGTGCACGGCATCGCGCGCAAGGGGTTCCGCGTCCTCGTCTACGAGGGCCCCAAGGAGCTCGAGTTCCTCTTCGACTATTCCTGCGCGCGCCGCGGCGTGGCCCTGGTCGCCTCTCCCTCCGAAGAGCTGCGCGCCACGCTGTCCCAGGATTCCTCTGCCATGTTCGTTTCCGGCGGGGATGCTTTCGGCGCCGCGCCGCCTTCGGTGCGCGCTTCCGCCGAGGGGCTGGCGGCGATCCTCTTTCCGGGGATGTCCCGCGCGCGGTAAGGCCGCGTTGAGGCCTCGATAAGGCCGGCCGGGCTTCCGGCCGGTCTTTTTTTTGCGTTTGCTGATATAATGGCGGAATGAAAAAGGAACCATCATGAAAATAAGCGCTTCGAGCTTCGCCCCCGCCTTCGCGGGGCTTCTCGCCGCGGCTTTCCTCTGGGGCGCCGCGCCCGGCGCCTGGGCCGCGCCCGACCGCCTGGCGGTGGAGCTGACGCACCCGGTCTACGACATCATCGAAACGGCGGAGCTGCGCGGCGTGCTCTCGCGGCTCTCCTCGGTCAAACCCTACACCAGGGCCCAGGTCGCCGACTTCCTCGCCGTCATCGCGGGGCGCATGGGCGAGTTCTCGCCCGCCGAGCGGGATATGATCGCCGCCTTTTCCGCAGAGTTCGCGCCGGACGCCTTTGAGGGCGCCCCCCTGTGGAAATCGGCCGACGGCAAGGCCGCCGTGGGCGCCCGGATCGAGGCGACCTTCCGAACCTCGCCGGGCGGCGTGGCCGACCTGATCGCCGGCTCGGGGAGCGTAGCCGCGGCCGACCTCTGGCACCTCAACTCGCGGGTCGTGCCCTACCTGGAGGGTGAAATCACGCCCTGGCTCTCCGTCAAGGGCGAGGCGGGCTTCGACATCGACAAGATCGAGCGCGGCCTCTATCTGCCCTACGAGTTCACCAAGGAGTGGGACGCCGGCCACATCGATTTCAGCGACGAGCGTTGGACCAGCGACCCTTACATGGACAAATACGATGGCGGCAAGAAAATCCTCAATCCGATGTTCAGCTACGACATCAGGCAAGACATTGCGGCCGCCACGGATTCGGGGAGCCTCCTCGTGCGGCTTTCGCGTTTCCGCCGCGACTGGGGCGTCGGCTCGGGCTCCTTCGCGCTGTCGGGCACGGCGCGGCCCTTCGTCGGCCTGGAGCTGGCCTTCCGTCCCTCCACGCTCTTCGCGGTGTCCAGCCTCGTCGGTTCGCTGACGAACTGGGAGATGGCAAGCGCGGAGCGCAGCACCTCCAAGGCCGACGTGGACGGCGACGGCGAGCTCGAGTATTCCGCCCTCTCCTGGCAGAAGATGCTCGGCCTGCAGCGTATGGAGCTCTTCCCCTTCGACTGGCTCACGGTTTCGGCCACCAGCACCCTGGTCGGCGCCAAGCGCCTCGAGCTGGGGTACTTTTCGCCGCTATTGTTCTCCGTGAT
>JAJTBU010000075.1 GCA_021286735.1 bacterium | reverse complement strand
CGGTGTAATCGCCAGCATCGAGAAAGTCGAGGGTCTCCGTGGTGATGGCGATCGTGTAGAGACGGTCGGTCGTAGTCCCAGTAAGCGCCACGATTGGACTAGTGTAGGGGAAGCTGGTAATCGTCACCGGCGAGGTTGCGGAGCTGTCGACCACGAGGGTGTAGGCGATCGAGGAGGAGCCGTCGCTCAGCATGAGCTTCCCCGAATTCGCGGAGGAGACGTAGACCTTCGTGTTGTTGACACCGGTCACGCTCATGGACGCCGTCTGCGAATAGGAGAAACCCGCCTGCATCAAACCGAAGTTCAGGTTCGTGGGATAGAGGGAGATGAGGCCGCGGGTTCCGCTCGCCGCCTCCGCCGTGGCCAGGAGGATGCCCGAGCCCCTGAGCACGGCGCTCGCGTTGTACGAGGAATATCCGGTGTAGAGATTGAAGACGAAGGTGCCTGTATAGGAGCCCGCGGGAACGGTGCTGCCGGGGAAATAGACTTTCACGGTGATATCGATGGAGGTGTCCGAAACGCCCATCGTCCCCGAGGCGACGGTCTTCGTTCCCGAAGTCGTGAGCGTGGAGATTTCCGTGGTGCCCGAGGCGGGCCTGAGTCGGATCGAAATGCTGCTGCTGCTCGAAATGCCGTCTTTGTATATCTTGCGGCTGCCGACCGCCGCCGATCCGGGGTCCGCGGCGTAGACCATCAGATACAGGGGCATCGAGCTGCCGGATTCGCTCCGCGCCACCCGCAGTTTCGTCGTGATCGTCGCGGCCGTTCCCGCGTAGTTGTTGTACGCGACCGAAGTGGCATCGACCGTCCAGGTCTGGGCGGCGGCCGAGAAAGCCGCCGCGGCGAGAAGGAGCGCCGCAAAGATCGTCCGTCTTGCCATAGCCCTCTCCAGATCGACGCTCCGGCGCGAGGCCGGATACGTCAGCGGCCGGCTTTTAAAAGCCGGCCGCTACTTCTCGACAAGAATCTTGCTCAGTTGGACTCGATGGACACAGTCAGCGTGTCCACGTAGACGCCCGCGGTGAGCATCGGTGTGTATTCGGTCGGCTTCAAGTAGTTCAGCGTGAAGGTGAGTTCGCTGGCGGGCTGGGCGCCGCCGGTGGTCGTATAGGTAAAGGCAGTGCTAAGGCTGTGGGCGGTCGCGAGAGCGCCGAGCGTGGAGGAGGTCACGGTGAGCGTGTAGGGATACTGCTCGGTGCCGCTCTGGCGGATCATCTTTCCGCTGTTGGCGGAGGTCACGGTCAGCTTATAGCCGTTCAGGTTCGAAACCAGGGAGAGTTTCCCGATCTCAGTGCTGTTCTTCGTGGTATCGAGGACCGACTGCGTGCCAATCGTCGAGGTGACCGTGAGCGTATAATCGACGGCAGCCTTGACTTCGGTCGAGAAATTGCTTGTGGCGGCGAAAGTCGGTACGGCGAGAATCAGCGAAACGATGGCGACAAAAGCAAACTTTTTCATACTTTCTCCTACTGTAATTTATTAATGGTCATCAATCGGTTGAAATCGCGAGAATCACCGTGTCGCGGTAGATCCCCTGGGGCCAGAGCGTCGTGTCGTCGGATTCGAAGTTGAAATACAAGCCGAAAGCCTTCCCTCCCCTCGTGGTGATGGACTGCGCCGCGCTCGCCGTTCCGAAACTCGACAGAATCGTGGTCGCGCCATCGGTCAGGGCAAAGGAATAGGGGATGTAAGTCTCGGCATCGTCGAGCTTGAGCCGGCCGGTGGTGGAAGAGGCTTTGTGCGTCGAATCTACGCTGATCTTCCAGGAAGAATAGTTGCTCACAACGACGGGGCTGCCGATCTGCTTGCTGGGAATCAACCGGCTATTATTGCCGACGATATTGAAGGTGTCGGGCTCGGTCATATTGACGCTGAACACGGGAGTCACTTGAGCTTTGACAGTAAGCGAGGCCGAATCATTGGCGGCGAAAGCTGGGAGTACCCCCGCCGCAACGGCCAAAAACAACATAATAATTACTTTTTTCATCGCAGTATCTCATAAAACTTTATAAATAAATTTCTACGATACGTACGGTGGGCGGTCCGGAGGATCGCCCACCGCACTTTTCCGGGAAACGAAACGCTTAGTTCGCGGCGATAGCGATCGTTATCGTATCAGAGTAAGAGCCGGTCTCGTAAAGAATATCTGCGCCAGCCTGGCCAAGCACCTTGGCAGTCAGGGTAAAATCAATGCCCTGGGTGGGAGTCTTAGCCGAAGACGCCGTAACTTCTTGAGCGGTGCCCAGCGAGACGTAATCAAGACTCGAGATGGTCGCTCCCGCAAGGGTCGGAGAAGCGACATTGAACAGATAGTCGATCGAGGGCAGGCCGGTGCTCACCAGTTTTCCCGCGTTTGTCGAAGTAAAGGTGATTTTCCAGCTCTTTCTGTTAGCCCAGGCGCGGAGCGTGATATCTCCAGTAGTCGCTTCGGCTCCAGTGCCATTGAGCGTCATGGCAATAGTACCGGTCGTATTGGCGAGAAGAGGAAGACCGACCTCGAGGCGCTGAGTGACAGTGCCGTTAACAGTGAGAGTATTCGAACTCGCAGCGCTGACCGAACCAACGGCGACGAGAATAGCAACAAACAGAACCGCTAACTTTTTCATAATTCCCTCCAAACTTTTTACTGCCACAAGGCAGCGCAATTACTAAAGGATTTGAAGAAGTAGAAGAAAACCAGGCTGGGCGAACAAACTTTCTTTACTGCTGCACAACTTTTTTCTTCAAAACCATTTTACGCTATTATCGGAAGATAGAGGCAGAATGTCAAGTGGTTTCAAGGAATATTCACCAAAAAGCGCGCCGCAATAAAAAACCGGCGAGCTCATCGCCCGCCGGCATCACCCCTGGCTAGGTCCGTTCAGTTGTGCGTGATCGTGAGCGTGAGAGTGTCGGTGTACGTTCCAGCCTGCCAATAGGAATTGGCGGCCGCGGTAAACTTGATCGACAGCGCATAAGTGTTTCCACCCTTCGCCGTCCTGGCCTGAGCGGCGCTCGTCCATGCGGACGAAAGGCTCTGGTCAGTCGCAAGCGAACCGAGGCTCATCGAGTACTGGACTTTCTCCGTGTTGTCGACGGAATTCTGGAGATACCCGCTGTTCGTCGATCCGACCGTGATGGTCCACGACTTAACGTTGCTGGCAACTCCGACATCGCCGATAGTCCATGTATTCACCTTATTAGCGGTGTCATCCATGGCCTGGGAGAAAGCCGCAGGCACGCTGAGCGTAAACGTTTCCGCGACAGTCCCGGTCAATCCCACGGTGCCGTTCTGGGTCGTAGCCGCAAAAGCGGCACCAAACGCGACGATAGCGAACAGGGCGACGAAAGAGAACTTTTTCATCTGAGACTCCTACGCCACGGTCGAGACCGTGGGCACTTTTTGTTTGTGGCGGCTTATGCCGTCTACTTTGATGTAAGTATAATCGGCAAAATGGCTCGGTGTCAATAGCGGATTAGTATAGAATAAGTGATAAAACTTTTATAGATATAGATTTATGGGCATATCGCCGCGATCGTCGACATGGCGGCGCCGCCGCTCGCGGGCGGCCCCTCGGCTGACGGCTATCAACGGGCGGCGGCGCGGGTCGAAGCCGCTAGGGGTCCGCTTCAGACTTCGCGTGCGACCAGGTCCTCGTAGGTCTCGCGGCGCACGGAGAGGCGATGGGTCCCCGCGCGCGTCAAGACGACGGCCGGGCGGGGAATCCTGTTGTAGTTCGAGGCCATGGAGTGGTTGTAGGCGCCCGTGGAGAAGACGGCGAGCGTGTCGCCCGGCCGGGGGTCGGGCAGGGCGATGTCGCGGATCAGGACGTCGCCGGTCTCGCAGCACTTGCCGACCACGGTGACGAGGGCGGCGGCGGCGCCAGCGGCGGCCGAGGCGACGGGACTGCCGGAGGGGGCGCCGCCGGGGGCAGCCTCCGCCTCGCCCGCCTTGTTGGCGAGCAGGGCGTGGTACTTGGCCTCGTAGAGGGCGGGCCTGATGTTGTCGGTCATGCCGCCGTCCACTCCCACGTAAGTGCGGATGCCGGGGATGGTCTTGACCGAGCGGACGGTGTAGAGGGTGATGCCCGCCTCGCCTATGATCCAGCGGCCGGGCTCGATGGTGACGAGCGGCATGGGGATGCCGGCCTCGCCGCAGGAGGAGCGGATGAGCTCCATCATGGGGTCGACGAAGTAGCCGGGGTCGAGGGCGGGGTCGCCGGGGAGGTAGCGGACGCCGAAGCCGCCGCCCAGGTTCAGCTCGGGGGCCGCGTAGCCGTAGGCCGAGGCGACGTCGGCGACCAGCTTGAGGATGATGCGGAGCGCGGCGAGGTGGGAGAAATTGTCGTGGAGCTGGGAGCCGATGTGGAAGTGGAAGCCGCGGAAGTCCAGGTGCGACGCGTCGAGGACGGCGCGCATATAATCGTCGCGGACCGAGGGGTCGAGGGGGATGCCGAACTTGGAGTCGAGGCTGCCGGTCGAGATGAAGCGGTGGGTGTGGCTGTCGACGCCCGGCGTGACGCGGTAGAGGACGCGCACCTTTTTGCCGTAAAGCGCGCCGAGGCGCTCGAGCTCGGCTATCTCGAAGAGGTTGTCGGAGACGATGCGGCCGACGTCGCTGCGGACGGCGTAGTCGAGCTCGTCGGCGGACTTGGCGTTGCCGTGGAAGATGATCTTCGCCGGAGCCACGCCCGCCTTGAGGGCGGCGTAGAGTTCGCCGCCGGAGACGACGTCCAGGCCGAGGCCTTCCTCGGTCACGATCCGGCACATGTCGAGGGTCTGGAAGGCTTTGCTGGCGTAGACGGCGGCGGTGTTCGGGTATTTGTCGAGGAAGGCCGACCGGATGGCCGCGCAGCGCCTTCGGACCGTCGTCTCGGAGACCACGTAGAGGGGGGTGCCGTAGCGCTTGGCGAGTTCGATGGCCGAGACGCCGTCGAAATAGAGGGTGTCGCCGCGGACTTCCGCGGCCGGGTTGAAGTCGGCGATGCTCATGGCCGGATTGTATCCTAGTCCGCTCCGGATTTTAAGCGCCCAGAGTCTGGAAAAACGCCTCCGCCGCGGCTAAAATGCGCAGAGCAAGCTGAAAGGAGCGCGCATGACCCCTCGCATCGGCATTTCGACTTTCGTGGATCCGCAGCCGCGGGCCCGGTACTGCTCGGTGAGCGAGCACTACAACCGCTCAGTGCGGGTGGCTGGCGGCCTCCCCTTCCCCCTCCCCCTGGCCGACGAGCCGGAGTGGGCGGAACGCTACATCGGGCAGGTGGACGGCCTCATCCTCTCCGGGGGAAAGGATTCCGACCCGGCTCTGTACGGCGAGGAACCGATCGCGGGCCTCGGGGCCTTCGACGCCGCGCGGGACGAGTGGGAGCTGGCCCTCTTCAAGGCGGCCATGGCGCGGGGAATTCCGATCCTCGGCATCTGCAGGGGCTGTCAGCTGATCAACGCGGCGATGGGCGGCTCGCTCTTCCAGGATCTGGCGGCGCAGCGCCCCGGCACGAACGCCCACAATCCCCCAGAAGGCTTCCCCGTGGACCGTCTCTACCACTCGGTGGATTTGGTCGAAGGAAGCTTCCTGCGCCGGGTTTTCGGGCAGGAGCGGCTCCGCGTCAACAGCTTCCACCACCAGGCGGTCAAGGAACTGGCGCCGGGGCTCGAGGCTTCGGCCTTCGCCGCCGACGGGGTGCTGGAGGGCTTCGAGTCCAGCGACAGGACGCGCTTCCTCGTGGGGGTGCAGTTCCATCCGGAGACTCTCACGCAGCGTTTCCCGCAGTTCGTGGCCCTGTTTTCGGCCTTCATGGCGGCCTGCGGCGGAGCCTGAGGCAGGCCCGCTGCGGGCGGGTCGCGGCGAAGACGCGGCGCGGGCAGCGGCCTAGTCGGAGAAAGGCGACTCGAGCAGGGTGAGCGCGGCGCCATCGGCGTCGAGGCGCCAGCGCACTCCGAGCGGCAGGGTCAGGGTGGGCGCGCAGTGCCCCGCCTCGACGCCGGCCAGGATCGGCTTGCCGCAGGGAACCACGATATCCTCGATCACCTCGTTTATTGAAAGGGAGCGCTTGCCGGCCGACGGCTCGCAGCGCGTCCAGGCCCCGAACACAACGCCGGCGCAGGCTTCGAAGACGCCCGCCAGGCGGAGCTGGGTCAGCATCCTGTCGATCCGGTAGGGGGCTTCGTCGACGTCCTCGATGAAGACGATTTTTCCCTCGGCTTGAAGCGCGTAGGGCGTTCCCATGGTCGCGGCGAGGAGGGAGAGGTTGCCGCCGACGAGGGGGCCTTCGGCGACGCCGTCCGAGAGGGCCGAAAAGGGGCGGCCGCCGGGATTCCGGACGGCGACTGGAGCGAAGCCTCCTGCCGCGAAGGCCCCAGCCTCGGCGACCCCGCCGAAGAGGACGCGCTCCAGCGCCGCGCGGGAGTCGGGGTCGAAGTCGGGGACCATGTCGGAGGAGGGCATTGGGCCGTGGATGGTCGCGAGGCCGGCGCGCTGATAAAAAGCCACGTGGAGGGCGGTGATGTCGCTGTAGCCGAGGAAGACCTTGGGATGGGCGGCGACGATGCCGTAGTCGATGCGGTCCAGGATGCGCGGCGTGCCGTAGCCGCCCTTGAGGCAGATCACGGCCGCGGTCTCTGGGTCGGCGAAGGCCGCCTCGAGCTCGCCCGCCCGCGCCGCGTCTTCGCCCGCCAGGTACCCGCGCGCGTCGGCGCAGTGGGACGAGGCTTTCACGCGCAGGCCGATGCTTTCGAGGGCGCGCGCCGAGGCTTCCACGCGGGCTGCGTCGCTCGCGGAGCCGGAGGGCGCGACGAGGGAGACGAGGTCGCCGCGCCCGAGCCGCCTGGGCTTCATGGCTGAACCCCTAAAAGGCGCGCGGCGATGCCGACGTGCATGGCGACGCCCAGGGGCAGGCAGTCCTCGTCGATGTCGAAGCCGCAGGCGTGCAGCGGCTCGACAATGCCTTTCGCCTTGTTGCCGCAGCCCAGGTGGTAGAAGGCGCCGGGGCGCTCCTGCAGGAAGAAGCCGAAATCCTCGACGCCGAGGCTGGGCTTCTCCCGCCAGACGATGGCCTCTTTGCCGAGGGTCGACTGGGCTTCCTCCGCGATGAGGTCGACCACCCAGTCGTGGTTGATGAGGGCCGAGTAGCCCGCCACGATCCGCGCCTCGCCCGAGCCGCCCAGGGCTTCGGGGATGCCCGAGGCGATGGCGCGGACGCGCTCGGCCATGTCGGCGCGCACCTGGGGGTTGGTCGTGCGGATGGTGCCCGTCATGACGACCTCGTCGGCGATGATGTTGTTCCGCGTGCCGCCCTGGATGGTCCCCAGGGTGAGGACGGCCTCCTGAAGGGGCGAGACGTTGCGCGAGACGACGGTGTGCAGGGCGTCGACCACCTTGGCCGCTATCATGATGGCGTCGATGCCCGTGCTCGGATAGGCGGCGTGGGCGCCCTTGCCCCGCACGGTTACGCCGAGCCAGTCGGAGGCGCCGTTCAGGGCCCCGCGCTTGAGTTCCACCTTGCCGACGGGGATGTCCGGCATGACGTGGAGGCCGATCACATAGTCGACGCGGGGAGTTTCCAGGCAGCCGGCGGCGATCATGTTCGCGGCGCCGCCCGTTGTCTCCTCGGCGGGCTGGAAGAGGAGCTTGACCGAGCCCGCGAGCTCGTCGCGGTGTTCGGAAAAGTATTTGGCGGCGCCGAGGGCGACCGTCCTGTGCGCGCCGTTGCCGCACGCGTGCATGTAGCCCTTGTGGCAGGAAGCGTAGGGCCTTTCCCCGGCTTCGTTCACGGGCAGGGCGTCCATGTCGGCCCTGATGCCGACGACCTTGCCCGGTCTTCCGCCCTCCACAAGGGCGACGACAGAAGTTCCGCGTTTCTCGAAGGGGATTCCCAGCGTGTCCAGGATGCAGCAGAGTTCGGCCTGGGTCTCGTACTCGGCGTCGCCGGGCTCGGGGATCCGGTGCAGGGCGCGCCTGGTGGCGACGAGCCAATCCTTCATCGATCGAATTTCGTTCAGCAGTTCCTTTCCAGCCTTCATCGTTCTCCCCTTTTCTTTCATAGCCAGGTCAAGGTCGAGCCTGAGAGCCTGTCGTCGAAGGCCACGGCTCTGCCCCGCCCGACGTAGAGGCGCGGCACGCGGCGCCCGATGCCGCAGAGTATCTCGTTCCGGTTCGTCGAACCCCAGTCGGCGGCCTCGCCCAGGCCGATGCCAGCCCCGAGGAGGACGACTTCGTCGCCTTCCTCGGCCTCGATGTCGCCCAGGTCGATCATGGCCTGGTCCATGCAGACGAGGCCGACCACGGGCGCGCGTCGACCGTTCACCAGGACCTGCGCCCTGTTGCCGAAGCGCCGCGGGTAGCCGTCGGCGAAGCCCACCGGCAGGGTGGCGATCCGCATGCCGCCCTCAGGGGCCCTCCAGGAATCGTCGTAAGAGACCATTTCGCCCTCGGCCAGGGCGCGGATCCGCGCGATGCGCGCGACGAGGGCGGCCGGCGCCGGGAATGGATAGGCGTCGTACTCGGGGCCTATCCGCATGGGCCGCACGCCGAAGAAGGCCGCGCCAACCCTCACCATGTCCAGGCGGAATTCGGGGTAGCGCAGGGCGCCGATCGAATCGCAGACGTGGCGGAGGCCGGGGTCGATTCCCCGAGCGGCGCATGCCTCCAGGGTCGCGCGGTAGAGGGCGGCCTGGGCGAGGTCCGACGCCCTGTTCCTGAGCGCGAGGTGGGTGAAGGTGCCCGCGATCGCGAGGCCGGGCAGCGCGGCTATCGCGGCGATCACTTTTTCGGGATGTTCGTACGCCTTGATGCCGAGGCGGTTCATGCCGGTGTCGAGCTTGATATGCACGGGGAGCTTCCGGCTCGCGGAGAGGGCGGCGTCGGAGAAAACGGTGGCGGCGCCGGCGTCGTAGAGGGTGGGCATGATCCGGTGCTCCACCGCGGCGCGCGCCAGCGCGGGCGGGGTGTAGCCCATGACGAGGATCGGCGCCTCGGGATGGGCGCGGCGCAGCTCCAGGGCCTCCGATAGGGTTGCCACGGCAAGGAGGGCGGCGCCCGCGTCCAGGATGGTGCCGGCGATCGCTGCCGCGCCGTGCCCGTAGGCGTCAGCCTTGAGCACCGCGGCGAGCCTGACGCCAGGGCCGATGATCGTCCTCATGTCGCGGACATTCTTCTCGATGACGTCGAGGTCGACGCGATAGCAGGCGGGACGCCCGAGGAGGGCGAGCGCCTCGTCGCCGACGATCACGCGCGGCTCCCCGCCGGGCCGCCAGCGGCGGGTTCGCCCGCGGCGAGGCCTTTCGCGCCGCCGGCCCGCGCCGCGCGGGGGTTGTCCGGCGGCAGGGCGCCGGCCGCGGACAGCTCGCCCGCGAGCGCGTCGTGGAAGCGCCCCTCGTAGATGCCGCGCACGGGG
>JAJTBU010000074.1 GCA_021286735.1 bacterium | reverse complement strand
GATGGTACTGCCTTTTATGGTGGGAGAGTAGGTCGTCGCCAGGCTTTTTTTTGTCCAAAAGATTCATCTGAAGCCGCGCTTGGGGATTTCCTCCAGGCTATATCGAAATCGCCCACTGTGCCGTCGGGCGTCGGCCGCCTCCTATAGCTTCTACGCGGTCAGAGTGATAAGATACGGCCTCGGAGCGTGCTAGCGTGAGCATACGAATCGGGCGTGACCGAATTTTATTCTTTGGATATTTCGTTGGCGTGATTCTCTTTGGCTCCTGCCTCCTTTCGCTTCCGATCGCATGGAATGGAGCGGAGAGATTGCGGTATATCGACGCGCTCTTTACCTCGACGAGCGCGGTGTGCGTGACCGGCCTCATAACGGTCAATACCGCCGACTATTCGCGCTTCGGACAGGCCGTTGTAATGTGCTTGATTCAGATGGGCGGACTCGGACTGATAACCTTTGCCACCCTCTATCTCGCCATGCCCCGGCGGCGCATTTCCATTGTCTCGCGCGGGCTCATCACCGACTATACCCTCTCTGAAATTGAGTACCAGCCTAAAAATATCATCAAGACGATCATAGGGCTCACCTTCACGATTGAAGGTATCGGCATGCTGATCTTGAATTTTCGATTCGGCTCGCAGGGGAAGCCTTTCTTCGTATCAGCTTTCCACGCCGTGTCCGCGTTTTGCAACGCCGGATTTTCAACCTTTTCCGACAATCTCGAAAGCTATGCCCGCGACCCGATAATAAACTTCACGATTATGTCCCTCATCGTCCTGGGCGGGATTGGCTTTATCGTGATGCGCGACATCGGCAAGATCATCGGCCGCGAGAAGACCCAGCTGACGTATCACTCCTCGGTGGTACTCAAGACGACTGCGGCGCTCATCATTCTCGGCGCGGCAATTATCTTCGCGCTGGAGTATGACGGGGCCCTCCGAGGCCTGACGATCGGGCAGAAGGTGATGGCTTCCCTCTTCGCCTCGATAACGCCGCGCACAGCAGGATTCGACACGATCGCCCCGGCGAAGTTTGGGCGCGGCTCCGTGCTGGTGACTATTCTGCTGATGTTCATCGGAGCCTCACCAGCCTCGACCGGCGGCGGCATCAAGACGACGACATTCTTTATCCTCGTCATGACCGCCTTCAGGTATCGAGACGGCGCGGATTCGGTGGACTACCACGGCAGATCGATAAGCGGCCACACTATCTTCAAGGCCGTCGGCGTGGTGGTGAAGGGGCTCCTCATCGTCTTCGCGGCGACGATTCTTATCCTTGTCGCCGAAAAATCGAGAAATAACGCCCTTCCCAGCATCGATGTCATATACGAGGTGGTGTCCGCCTTCGCCACCGTGGGTTTGAGCCTAGGGATTACGCCGAACCTCGGCGACGTCTCCAAGCTGACGCTCATCGCAGCGATGTTTATCGGCCGTGTCGGGCTGTTCGCCATGGCGCTGCCGAAGACGGGAAGGAAGATAGAAGGTTACGCCCACCTGCCGGGCGCAGATCTCATGATCGGCTGAGCGCCGGAAGGCGCAGTATCGATAGTAGCGAAGGGGCGGAAAGCTCCGGGAGACCGCGATGCGACAATATGCGTTTATCGGGCTGGGCATGCTGGGAATGAGCATGCTCGAGAGTATTGCAAAAGTCACCGACCAGATCGTCGTGGTCGACCAGAACCCCGCCCTCATCGACCGCGTGAAAGATCTGGTGAAGACGGCATATGTCGCCGATGCGATGGAAGGCGGCGCGCTGGAACGGATACTGCCCGATGCCCTGGATGTCGCCGTGGTCGATATGGGCGACAATATTGAGGCGGCCCTTCTGGTGACTCACAGCCTCAAGAAACATGGCGTCGCCGAGATCATCGTAAAGGCGGACTCGGACGAGCGCAGCGAAATCCTAGGCATCGTCGGGGCCACGAAGGTGGTCCGTTCCGACCGCGAGGCGGCGGCCAGGATCGTTCCCCTCGTGCTTTCGTCCTCCCTCTATAACTTTATTCCTATCGGCGGCGATCTCGTCATGGCCGAAGTCGCCGTTCCCTCGGACCTCCCGGGCAAGACGCTCGTGGAAGCCGATTTGCGGCGCCGCGCGGGGGTAAACGTCGTCGCGATCCGATCCAAGGACTCGACCGCCTATAAGAACTTCGAGAGGGATTACCGCCTCGTCGAGAGCGATCTTCTCCTCGTCGCCGGAAATGAGGAAGATGTCTTCGCTTTTTCGGGAGTTCCCCAAGCGACGGCCCATACAAAGAAAAGCTCGACGATTTCCACGATCATGAAGACGATCTTCACGCCGAAGTCCTCCAAAAACTGACGAACGGGGCGCCTGGGAGATGCCGGGCGCCCCATTTCATTGCTTGATGAGCAATTGACCCGCCTCCGCCTAACCATTAGAATCGAAAGTGCACAACGGCATCGATCAACGGCCAGTGCATCGGCCGCCGCGGCATAGTCCGACGGCGGTTAAAACCGCGCGGGGATCAACTCTGGCGCGGACGCGGAGGTCCTCATGGACATTTTCAAGAAGTGTTTCGACTACGATCTCGACAAGAAGGCGATGGAAAAGGGCATCTATCCCTATTTCCAGCCCCTCGACGGGATGGAGGGGACGGAAGTCTCCTTCCAGGGGCACAAGATCATCATGATCGGCTCCAACAACTACCTCGGGCTGACGACGCATCCGAAGGTCAGGGAAGCCGCCATCAAGGGGCTTCAGGAGTTCGGCCCCTCCTGCACCGGCAGCCGATTCCTGAACGGCACGCTCAAGCTGCACGTCGAACTCGAGGAGAAGCTGGCGGCCTTCATGGGCAAAGACTCTGCACTCGTCTTTTCGACGGGCATGCAGACCAACCTCGGCGCCATATCCTCGCTCATCGGCCGCAACGATGTCGTCGTCACCGACAAGGAAGACCACGCTTCCATCGTCGACGCCTGCCGGCTGGGCATGGGCGAGATAAAGCGCTTCGTGCACGCCGACCTCGACCAGCTCGACCGGATCCTCGCCAAAATCCCCGAGGACAAAGGCACCCTCGTCGTCGTCGACGGCGTGTTCTCGATGGGCGGCGACATCGTCGACCTTCCCAAACTCGTCGCGATCTGCAAGAAGCGCGGCGCGCGCCTCTATGTGGACGACGCCCACTCCCTGGGCGTGCTCGGCGGCGGCCGCGGAACGGCCTGGCACTTCAACATGGTGAAGGACGTCGACGTCACCATGGGCACCTTCTCCAAGAGTTTCGCCTCCCTCGGCGGCTTCGTGACCGGAGACAAGGACGTCATCAACTACATCAAGCATACCGCGAGGTCCTTCATCTTCTCCGCATCCCTGCCGGCGCCGAACGTCATGGCCGCCATGGCCGCCCTCGAGGTGATGGAGACCGAGCCCTGGCACGTCGAAAAGCTCTGGGAGAACGCCGCCTACATGCTCAAGGGCTACCGCGAGCTCGGCTTCAACATCGGCGCCACCCAGACGCCGATCATTCCCGTGATCATCGGCGACAACGAACTCTGCTTCCGCTTCTGGAAGGAGCTCTTCGACGCGGGCGTCTACTGCAACCCCGTCGTGTCTCCCGCCGTTCCGGAAGGCATGGCCCTGCTCAGGACCTCCTACATGGCGACCCACACCAAGCCGCAGCTTGAGAAAGTCCTCGGCATCTTTGAGACCGCGGGCAAGAAGCTCGGGATCATCTGATCGGCTAAAAAAGCGCTCGATACTGAACAAAAAGGCCGCCCTGGTTCCCTGGGCGGCCTTTTTTTGTCACTGCCGCGCCATGGGCCATGGGATTCCAGCGCCTATTCCCCCATAAAAGGCGCGATCAGGCCATGCTCGACGAAGCTGTAGTAGGTTTCCTGGCTAAAGACGATGTGGTCGAGGAGGGGGATGCCGAGGACATCTCCGGCATCCCGCAGCCGCTTTGTGATGTCGACATCCTCCTTCGAGGGTTCGACATTGCCCGAAGGGTGGTTGTGCGCCACTATGACGGCGCAGGCCCTGTCGGTTATAGGATCGGCAAATATCTCCCTGGGATGCACGACTGTCTTGTTCACGAGACCCGAAGTGATCTGCCGAACGGAGATGACCTCGTGGGCTCCGTTGAGCGAGATGCAGAGAAAGTGCTCCTGTTTGCGGTCTGAAAAGTGGGAGATGAGCGGGAAGACGTCCTTCGGCATGACGATGCGCTTGTCCCTGATGGCGTAGCAGCGCCGGCCAAGCTCGATGGCGCCGAGGATGGCGCATACCTTCGCGTCGCCCATGCCCGAGAGCCGCTTGAGCAGATCGACATCGAGGTCGGCCCGCCCCTTGTCGATGATGTCGAGCACGTCGTGCGCCAGGGCTGTGACCGATTTGCCGGCGCAGCCCGAGCCGAGCACCGCCGCGAGCAGCTCGCGGTCGGCCAGCGAGCGCGGGCCATTGCGCAGGATGCGTTCGCGGATGTCCAGCTCGTGCTTGCCATCGATCAGGACAGGCTTTTTTTCCAGCACATATTCGGTTCTCATGGCATCTCCTGCCAAAGATACGCGCCGGAGCTCCTCCCGCGCTTCCGATTTTCCGCGACCCATGGCTTTTTTATTTGCCTCCGCGGAGCAAAACGGATATACTGAATTTGTGATATATCGGCCGCCGTTGCATCGGCTGCCCGCTTATGTTAAAAAAACAACTGACAGGAGGGAGATCGATGAAGAGCATCAAAGGGTCGAAGACTGAAACCAACCTGATGGCGGCGTTCGCCGGCGAATCGCAGGCAAGGAACAAGTACACATATTTCGCGTCGAAAGCCAAGGAAGAAGGCTATATCCAGATATCGCTCATCTTCGAGGAGAGCGCCAACCAGGAAAAGGAGCACGCCAAGCGCCTCTTCAAGCTGATGGAGGGCGGCACCGCCACCATCACCGGCACCTTCCCCGCGGGCATCATCGGCACGACGAGGCAGAACCTCGAGGCGGCCGCCGGCGGCGAGAACTACGAATGGAAGGAAATGTACCCCGGTTTCGCCAAGGTGGCGCGCGAGGAAGGCTATGACGCCATCGCCACGATTTTCGAATCCATCGCGGTGGCCGAAAAGCAGCACGCCAAGCGCTACGAAGCGGTCGCCGCCAATATCGACGCCGGAACCGTGTTCAAGAAAGACGCCCCGGTCGTCTGGCGCTGCATCAACTGCGGCTATCTCTACGAGGGCGACAGCGCTCCCAAGGCCTGCCCCGCCTGCGCCCATCCCCAGGCATATTTCGAAGTGCTCGGCGAGAACTGGTAGTCCAGCCCCGTCCGAATCATCCCTGGCGAGTATTGGAGGGAACAATGATCGAGAAGCGACAGATCTACAGGTGCGAGAAATGCGGGAATATCGTCGAAGTGCTGAATGTCGGCGGCGGCGAGCTGGTTTGCTGCGGCCAGCCCATGACCCTCGTCCAAGAGAACAGCGTCGACGCTTCCAAGGAGAAGCATGTGCCCGTCCTCGAGAAATCCGCGGAAGGCTGGTGGGTATCGGTGGGCGCGGTGCTCCATCCGATGGAGGAGAAACACTATATCCAGTGGATCGAACTCATCGCCGACGGCAAGGTCTGCAGGGCCGAGTTGAAGCCGGGCGACCAGCCCAGGGCCTTCTTCCCGATCAAGGCCGATCATGTCACCGCCCGCGAATACTGCAATCTCCACGGTCTGTGGAAGGCATAAGAGAGCGTCCTGCAAGGAGATAAAAATGAAGAAGTACGTTTGTGAAGTCTGCGGCTACATCTACGACCCGGCGGAGGGCGACCCCGACGGCAAGATACCGGCGGGAACCGCCTTTGAGAGCCTTCCTGACGACTGGGTCTGCCCGATGTGCGGCGCGGCGAAGGACTCCTTCTCTCCCGCCGACTGAGCGCTCGCATACGCCGAATGTTCGATGGGAGCCCCGCGGGGCTCCCTTTTTATCGCCCCGCTGGCCGGGGAGCGTCTTGCCGGCCAGCCGGAGACGCAGGGAGATGTCATTTTGATAACAAGGGAAGATTTCGTTTTCGCGATCGGCTTCGAAGGCGCGACCGCGATCGTCGACGGCAAGGCTAAAAAGGAATTCGGCAAGCTGGGGACGATGCAGCTCGCCGAAAAGGGGCTCTACAGGGCCGCCTTCGCCTCCGCGCTCTTCGCGGGAAAGCAGGACGAGATGAGGGCATTCATCGACTACTTCAACGCCCGCGCCGGCACGGCTTACGTCGAGGCCGCGCAGCTCTCCCGGCTCTTCGGCGTCTATCTCGAGGAAGTGGCGAAGACCCAGATCCTCTGACCCGGGCCGCATCCCGCCTCAGCCAAGCTCGATAATCCTGCATTTCAAATAGCGCGACTCGTCGTATCCCGAAACGATCGGGTGGTCGAGGTCTTGAGACCGTTCCTCGATGACGCGATAGCGGCGTCCGCAGTCGAAAGCCGCGTCGGCGATCATGGCGTCGAAGCGCGCGGCGTCGAACCAGTGCGAGCAGGAGCAGGTGACGAGGATGCCGCCGCGCTCAGTCAGCCTCATGGCGCGGACGTTCACTTCCTTGTAGCCGCGGTAGGCCGGCTCGACCGCCGAACGGCTCTTGGCGAAGGCGGGCGGGTCGAGGACGACGAGGCCGAATTTCCTTCCCGAGCGCTCCAGCTCGCGGAGGTAGTCGAAGGCGTTGGCTTCGGCCGTGGCGTAGCGGTCGGCGACGCCGTTCAGGGCGGCGTTGCGCGCCGCGGCGGCCAGGGCGCTCGAGGATGAATCGACGGCGGTGACGGCGGCCGCGCCGGCCTTGGCGCAGAGGATGCCGAAGCCCCCCTGGTTGCAGAAGACGTCGAGGACCTCGCGGCCGCGGGCGTAGCGGGCCGCCGCGGCGCGGTTCGCGCGCTGGTCCAGGAACCAGCCGGTCTTCTGGCCGCCCGCCACGTCGACGGCGAAGGTCGCGCCGTTCTCCTCCATGAAAATAGTCTCGGGCACCGAGCCGGCCAGGATGCCCTGGAAGGCGGGAATCCCCTCATGGGCGAGGACGGGCGCGTCGGAGCGCTCGGCGATGCCATCGGGGGCGAAGACGGCCTGGAGGGCGGCGACGATCGCTTCCCTGCGCCGCGCGACGCCGAGGCTGAGGAACTGGGTCGAAAGCCAGCAGCCGGGCGCGGCCGAACTTCCTCTGAAAAGGTCGACGATGAGGCCCGGCGCGAAGTCGGCCTCGCCGAAAACGGCCCTGAAACTCTGGGTCTCCGTGTCGAAGAATCGCTTCCGCCAGTCGAGGGCCGCGCTGAAGATCCCGCGGAAAAAGTCGCCATCCGCGCGCTCGGAGCTGTGGGAGAAAATCCTCACCCTTATCTTCGAAGCGGGGTTGAAGAACCCGAAGCCCAGGAGCCTGCCCCGGGAGTCCTGCGCGCGCACTTCGTCGCCCGGCGCGGGGCCGCCCTCGACGGAGGCTATCTCGTTGTCGTAGATCCAGGGATGGCCGCGGCGGATGCGGATATCCTCGCGCGGCTTGAGCGTGACGGTCGACATGGTCATGGGGCTACCATACAGCGCTTGCGGCGGCCAGGGCAATGGGAGCATAATCCTGCCTGGGCATTCCCGCCACGGGACAGCCAAGGGAGGCTCCATGCGTTTCGACCTGCTCCATCCGGCCGACCAGCTGGTGATGATGATGAACCGGATCTATTACCGCGGCATGACGACGACCTCGGGCGGGAACCTCTCGGTGAAGGACGCCGACGGCTCGGTCTGGATCACCCCGAGCGGGGTCGACAAGGGCAACCTAGGACGCGACGATATCATGCGCGTGCGCGCGGACGGCAGCTTCGAAGGCCGCCACAAGCCCTCCTCCGAATATCCCTTCCATCTATCGGTGTTCGCGCAGAGGCCCGATTTCGGCGCCGTGCTCCACGCCCACTCGCCGGGCCTGGTGGCCTGCTCGATCGTGAGGCGGATCCCGGACGTGCTGCTCACCCCCGAGATATACCGCGTCTGCGGCGAGGTGGCGATCGCGCCCTACGCGCTGCCCGGCAGCGACCTCCTCGGGCGGAATATCGGCCGCGAGTTCGCGAAAGGGTACTCCGTCGTCCTTCTCGAAAACCACGGCGTCGTGATCGGCGCCTCGGATATTTTCCAGGCCTTCAAGATCTTCGAGACGCTGGAGTTCGCGGCAAGGCTGCAGATCAACGCGCTCAAGCTGGGCGAGCCGAGGCTCCTCGCCCCCGAGCAGGCGGGCCAGGATTCGGCGCAGCATCTCGCCGAGTATCCGGAGTCGGAGGCAGTGGGGCATACCAGCGAGGAGAAGGCGCTCAGGCGCGACCTCGCCAAATTCGTCCATCGCGCCTACGAGCAGGGGCTCTTCACGAGCACGCAGGGCACTTTCTCGGCGCGGCTCTCGGACGGGGGTTTCGTGATCACGCCCTACGGCTGCGACCGCATGTACCTGGACGTCGACGACCTCGTCCTCATCCGCGGCGGGACGAGGGAGAAGGGGAAACTCGCGAGCAGGGCGGCTCAGCTCCACGAGGAGATATACCGGCAGCACCCCGGGATCGCGTCGATCCTGATCGCGCAGCCGCCGAACCTGATGGCCTTCGCGGTGACCGACGCGCCCTTCGATCCGAGGACCATCCCCGAGAGCTTCATCCTCCTGCGGAACACGCACAAGATACCCTTCGGGACGACCTTCCTGGATCCCGGGGCGACGGCGCGAGAGCTTTCGCCGGCCTCGCCCGCGCTGATCTGCGAGAACGACTGCGTGGTCGTGACGGGCAAAAGCCTTCTGAACGCCTTCGACCGGCTCGAGGTGGCGGAATTCTCGGCCAAATCGATCATCGAATCCCTGGGGCTGGGGCCGATCGTCCATATCGGGGCTGGGGATATCGCCGATATCGAGGCCGCGTTCAAGCTTTAGCGGAGCTGGAAGGCCGCTGCCCCGGCGGCGGCCGCCGCCCCGGGGCATAGCTTCGCTTGAAATGTTCCCGGCGTTGTGATGCAATGCCAGCCATGTGGAACGAAGATCCCGAACACAGCATCTATCGGCAGCATCCCAATCCCGCCTGGGCGAGGAGGGACTGGATTTCTCTCGACGGCGCCTGGAAAATATCGCGCGGCGGACGATCGGCGACGATCAACGTTCCTTTCCCCGTCGGCAGCGAAGCCTCGGGAGTCGATTTTCCAGACAGCGGGACTTTCCTGTATTCGCGCGGCCTTGAAATCCCGCGCGTGGGCGCCGGAAGCCGCTATTTCCTCAACGTCGGCGCCGCCGACTACGAGGCGAGCGTGACGGTGAACGGGCGCGAAGTTGGGCGACATTCGGGAGGCTATTCCTCCTTCAGGATCGACATCACCGAGGCGCTCCGCGAGGGCGCCAACGACCTGGCGATCGAGGTGCGCGATTCCCACGCGGCGTGGAAGGTCCGCGGCAAGCAGACCTT
>JAJTBU010000073.1 GCA_021286735.1 bacterium | reverse complement strand
ACGAGGAACTCGACGATGTGCCGCTCGTCGTCGACGACCAATATCCTTTTTTTGGCGCTCATCGGTCTTTAGGGTATTATGCGGACCGAACCCGAGGCAAGCTTCTCGCCGGTCTCGCGGTCGAAGAGCAGGCAGGCGTCGCCGGCGAAGCTGACCGTGATCGGCGAATCCAGCGGATAATCGACCGAGCCGAAGACCACGGAGGTGAGCTGGGTGTCCCCGACCTGTATTTTCACGATAGTCTCCATTCCCGAGGGGAGGGTGGAGTAGATCCTGCCGCTCAGGCCCTCCGGCTCGCCCAGGCGGATGTTCTCCGGCCGCACGCCGATGGCGACGGGATGGTCGCGCCGCAGCGTCAGGCTCCCCGAGACCGGCGTGAAGAGCAGCCTCATGCCGGGCGCCTCGGCCTTGATCTCGTCCAGGTTGACGTTGTTGCCCGAGGTTTCGACGAAGTTGATGGTCGGGCTGCCGACGAAATCGGCCACGAAGGCGTTGGACGGGCCGGCGTACACTTTCATCGGGGCCTCGTACTGCTGGAGGAGGCCCTCCTTCATCAGGCAGATCGCGGTCGACAGCGTCATCGCCTCGAGCTGGTCGTGGGTGACGTACACGAAGGTGGAGTCCGTCTCCATGTGGAGCCGCTTGAGCTCGGCGCGCATCTCGGTGCGCAGCTTGGCGTCCAGGTTGGAGAGCGGCTCGTCGAGGAGAAGGACCTTGGGGCCCGTGGCGAGGGTCCGGGCGATGGCCACGCGCTGCTGCTGGCCGCCTGAGAGCTCGCTAGGGTAGCGCTTCTCGAAGGGCACGATCTTGAGCATGGCGAGCAGCTCCGAGACGCGGGCGCGTATCTTGTCCTTCGGCCATTTCAGGTTCTCGAGGCCGAAGGCTATGTTCTGGTAGACCGTCATGTGCGGCCAGAGCGCGTAGTTCTGGAAGAGGAAGCCGACGTCGCGCTTGTCGGGGGCGATGTCGATGCCCTTCTCCGAGGAGAACACCAGGCGGCCGTCGATGTAGATCTCGCCCTCCGTGGGCGTCTCCAGCCCGGCGATCATGCGCAGGGTCGTGGTCTTGCCGCAACCCGAGGGGCCGAGGAGGGTGACGAAGTCGCCGTCGCCGATCACGAGGTTGAGCTTGTCGACGGCGACGAACTTGCCGAATCGCTTCGTGATGTTGTTGAGCTGTATCTGCGGCATGTCAGGTTCCGATTCCTTTGTCGATGGATGCACCGGTGATCTTGTTGATGACGGTGTTGAAGATGAGCACGATGGCGACGATGAGCAGGTTGATCGCGTTCGCCCACTGGTTCCAGCCCTTCTCGTTGTACTGGAAGAGGAGGGTGGTGATCACGCGGTTTGCGGGCGTGATGAGGAGCACGAAGAGCGCGAGCTCCCTCATGCAGGAGATGAAGGGCAGGAGGTAGCCGGAGAGGAAGCTGGCCTTCTGGATGGGGAAGATGATCCTCGCCATGCGCTTGTGCCAGGGTATGCCGAGGATCACGCCCGCCTCCTCTATCTCGCCGGAGAGCTGGAGCATGGCGTTGATGCCCGAGCGCGAGGCGAAGGGCAAGTACTTCACCGTGCCCACCAGGACGAGGAGGGCGAAGGAGCCGTAGAGCGAGGGGATGATCAGCGTCGGCTTGGCGAACATCGACAGGTAGATGGCGCCGAAGGCCATCGAGGGCAGGAGGTAGGGGAAGAAGGCCAGGTTGTTCACGAAGGAGGCGAGCTTCGTGCCGCGGCCGCGGACGATTGCGTAGCCGGCGAGCCCGCCGACCGTGCCGGCGAAGAGCGACACGATCACCGAGAGCTTCAGGCTGTTCCAGAGGGCCAGGTAGAGGTATTTGTTCCTGAGCACGCCGGGCTCGCCGCCGCCGATATCTTCGGCCCCCTCCCCGATCCAGAATTGAGCCGTGAAATTCTTCGCCGAATAGTCGCCCGGCGCCATGATGAAGGACTCGATCGCGAAGGTGGCGAGGGGGAGGATGGCCACCGCGACGACGAGGGCCAGGAGGACGACGGACACGGGAGTCCGGAATTTTCGGAGATTGACGATCGAGCTGTTGGAGCTCTTGCCGGTGATCGTGGTGAACGATTTCCGCTTGCCCACGAACCATTGGTTGGCCGCCAGGATCGCCGTGCCTATCACGATCATCACCACGGCCATGATGTAGCCGTATCCGGGATTGAGCCCGTTCAGGGTCCGGTAGAGCTGGGTGGTGAGCACCTGGAAGCGCACCGGCGTGCCCAGGAAGGCGGGCACGGCGAAGGCGCTCATCGAGCTGGAGAAGACGAGGAGGAAGGTGGAGAGGATAGCGGGCATCACGATGGGCAGGTTGATCCTGGCGAGGATCTTGGCCCTGCTCGCCTTGAGGATCATTGCCGCCTCCTCGAGGTTGGCGTCCATGTTGCGGAGGATGCCCCCGATCAGGATGTAGGCGAAGGGCGAATAGTGCAGCCCCAGCACGATGCTCGTCGGGAACATGCCGTAGGCGAACCAGTTGGGCGTGGCAATGCCCGTCAGCGCGGTGAAGAGCCCGGGCGCCCCGCCCACCAGGCGGTTGCGGAAGAAGTTGAGCCAAGCCATCGCGAGAGTCCACGAGGGCATGATGTAGGGAAAGATGAAGACGACGGAGACGAATTTCTTGAAGCGCATGTTGCTGCGCGTGACGAGCCAGGCCACGGCCCCGCCCAGGACTATGGCGATGACGCTGCTGTAGAGGGACACCTGCACCGTGTTCCACAGCGGGAGATAGAAGAGTTTCGCGCTCCGCTCCCCGTCGAGGAAGACCTTGCGCCAGTGGAAGAGGGTATAGTCGTTCACCGCCGCGCCCTTGACCGACATGATTTCGGAAGGGTGGACGATGAAGGTGTCTCGAATCAGCGAAAAGAGGGGAAAGAGCGTGAGGTAGGCCAGTATGACGGCGAGCCCCACCAGGATGATGTTGTGCGGCTTCTTGATGAAAGCCTTTAGTCTGTTGACGGTCCTCACGCTCTTCGCTCCCTGTCTGTCGCGATGCTTCGGCCTGCCTTTCGGCCGGCTCTCAGTTGCTCGAAATGGTGTTGACGAATTCCTCGACGTCGGCCCTGTTCTGGAAGAGATAGGCGGGATCCTCGTCGACGAGCTTGGGGGCCCAGAAGGACATCGGATGGTCGTCCTTGTCGATGGGCACCGAGGGATTGGAGGAGTAGGCGCCGACGTCCTTCGACCAGGGGGCGAAGCCCTCGGCGGTCAGGAGGTACTCGATGAAGAGCTTGGCGGCGTTCTTGTTCTTCGCGTTCTTGGTCATGGAGAGGAAGGCGGGATAGAGGAAGCCGGAGAAGGGCTCCACCTCGGTCATCGGAGTGAGGGCGAGGTTCTTCTTCTCGTCGTAGCGCGTCTTGGAGTAGACGAAGAGGCCCATGACGGTGGCCGGCTGCCCCTTGATGCCGACGTTCTCGGAGATCGTCGTATCGCTGTTGCCGAGGATCAGCCCGTTCTGGAAGAAGCGCTTTATCCACTCGTAGCCGGCGTTCTTGGTGGTGAGGGCGAGCTTCTTGCCGTAGAGGTCCTGGTAGGCCTTGTCGAGCTTGGCGCTCCATTCGGGGGAGGTGAGCATGGTCAGGAAATTCTGGTTGACGCCCTCGAGCTTGGGGTCCTTGAACTGGACCAGGCCCTTCCACTTGGGCTCGGTGAGCTCCCACACGTTCTTGATGACCGGCTTGGCCGTCTTCTCGCTGTTGAAGATGAAGACCTTGTTGATGTACTGGAAGACCAGGGGGTTCTGGTACTTGGCCGGGATCACGCTCTTCATCGAGTCGGGAACATAGTTGACGAGGTAGCCCGTGCTGATGAGCTGGCCGTAGACGCGGCCTGAATCCTGGGAGATGACGAAGTCGGCGCCGGCGATGTTGCCGCCGACCTCGCGGCTCACCTTTTCGATCAGCTCGCCGTCCTTGAGGTTGTAGGCCTCGACCTTGATGCCGTATTTCTTCTCGAAGGCAGTCGCCGCGTTGGCGATGCGCGACGTGATCGAGTAGACGACCACCTTGCCTTCCTTCTTCGCCGCGGCGACGAGGTCCGCGCTCGGCTCGGCCCAAAGGCCGGGACCGACGAGGACGAGGAGCGTCAGCGCTGTCAGCAGCTTGAACGTCCTATGCATTGTGTGCCTCCCTTGTGTTAAGGTTACGTAAAGATTTCGTTAACATTACCAGTCAAACGTGGAGTTGTCAAACTTTTTTCGCGATGGCGCGCGGGAAAATCGAGGCGGGAGTTGGCGGGGAAGGCTGCGGCGCGCGGAGAGGGAGGCGCGGCTGCGCCGGGCTACATGCGGAATTCCTCGCCCAGGTAGAGCTTGCGCGCGTCCTCGTCGTTGAGGATGGAGTTCCGATCGCCCGAGACGATGATCTGTCCCAGGTGGATGATGTAGGAGCGGTCGGTGATCTCGAGGGCGTCGCGCACGTTGTGGTCGGTCAAGAGGATGCCGATCCCCGACTGGGAGAGCTTGGCGACGATCTTCTTGATCTCGTGGATGGCGATGGGGTCGACGCCCGTGAAGGGCTCGTCGAGGAGGAGGAACTTGGGCTCGAGGGCGAGGGCGCGGGCTATCTCCGTCCTGCGGCGCTCGCCGCCCGAGAGGGTGTAGCCCGGCTGCCGGGCGATGCTCTCGATGCCGAACTCGGCCATGAGCTCCGCCGCCCGCTCGCGCCGCCGGGGGGCCGTCATCCCGCCGCGCGCCTCGAGCACGGCGAGGATGTTCTCCTCGACGCTGAGCTTGCGGAAGATGGATGCCTCCTGGGGGAGGTAGGAGATGCCCAGGCGGGCGCGCCGGTACATGGACAGCCGGTCGATGGGAACCCCGTCGAGGAGGATCGAACCGGCGCTGGGGTGGAGAAACCCCGCGAGCATGTAGAAGACGGTGGTCTTGCCCGCGCCGTTCGGGCCCAGGAGGCCGACGATCTCGCCCGTGCGCATGGAGAAGCCCACGCCGGCGACCGCCAGTTTGCGCCCGTAAAGTTTCCGCAGCCCCACGACCTCGAGGACGGAATCGTTCAAGGGCTGGTCCCTTCCTTCTTCTTCGTCGAAATGGTGCCCGAGACGGAGCCGCCAAGCCCCAGGCCTTCCATCGAGGCGGTGCCAGCCATCGAATCGGCGGAAATCGTGCCGTCGGCGGAGACGGCGACCGGCGAGCCAGAGAGCTGCAGGCTCTCGTCGTCGCGGTTGTAGCGGGCGAACTCGGCGCGCACGGCGAAATCCTCCTTGAGGATGTGGACCGCGATGCGGGCGTCGACGAGGGACTGCTTCTGGTCGAAGCGCACCCATTCCGCCTTCAGGACGACTCCATTCTTCGAGTCTTCGATCACGACCTTGTCCTGGGCCAGGCCGATCTCGCTGTCGCGCGCGTATTTGAGGGTGGCCGACTTGAGGAGGAAGCCCTTGGATTCGTCGAAGACGCTCACCGCCCCGACGCAGGTCACGTCGTTGTAGTCCTCGCCCGAGAGCTCGATGCGGTCGGCCTTGATTTCCACGGTGCCGGTGTTGACGACGGCCTGGCCGACGAGGATGGTCTTCTCCTTGCCCTTGGCGATGACGCTCTCCATGCGGCGCGCCGAGAAGGTGATCGTGTCGCCCGAGCCATCGGCCGGTTTTGAGACGGCGGGCTGGGCGGGCGCGGCTTGGGGCGACGCGGCCGGGGGCTGGGTCTGCGCGGCGATCGCCGCGGGCGCGAGGAGGGCGAGGACCGCGGCCGCCGCGAGAAGCATGCCGAGGGAAGCCGGCCTGTCGCGGCCGGCGATGCGATAGTCGTGGTGTCTCATCGTTCCCCTCCTTTCGGGGCGCCGCCCTTCGCCGCCGCGGCCAGGACGCCGCTCGCGCCCTCCCGGAAGGCGAAGGCCTTGGACTGGATATCGGCGAAGAAACCGCTGCCCTGGATGAAGAGCTTTTTGCCGACCTTGACGATCACGGCGTCGCCGGAGGCCCCCTCGAGGGTCTGGGTTGCCGAGCGGTAGTTCAGGCTCGCGGTCTCGAAGGTGGCGTCCTCCGCCAGGGAGCGTATCTGGACGAAACCGGAGCACTCGGCGTCGCCGGTGTCCTCGTGGTAGACCACCTTGTCGGCCTGGCCGGTCGCCTTGGCGGAGCCGCCATCCTTGCCCCTGTCCTCGAAGGACACGTCGTAGACGACGAGCAGCCCGCGGTCCTGGAAATATTCGGCGCGACCGGCCGTCGCGACGAAGGTGACGACGCCTCCCGCGACTTCCTCGCGCCGAAAGCCCGTGAAGACGGCGTCCGGGCGCTCCTCGGCGGGCGCGGGCCTGTCCGCGGTCGAGGGCATCGAGCAGGACGAGGCCAGCGCGAGGGCGGCGAAGGCGGCGATCCGGAAGGCCGCTGCGGAGGTTCGCATGGTATCGTGAGTATGGTTCGCCCCCGGCGCACTGTCAAGCCAAAGCGAGTTTCGGGCCGGCGCGGCGCGCGCCGGGGGCTTGCGGCGGCGGCCTACTTCTTCGCCGACTTCCTTTTCGCGGCCTCGACGCACTCGGCGATGAAGGCCTTGAAGATCGGGTTCGCCTTGGTCGGGCGCGAGGTGAACTCGGGGTGGAACTGCACGCCCAGGGCCCAGGGATGGCCGGGCCACTCGCAGGCCTCGACCAGGCTGCCGTCGGGCGTGGTCGCCGCGATCACGAGGCCGGCCTTCTGCAGGTCCGCGCGCACGGCGTTCGCCACCTCGTACCGGTGCCGGTGCCGCTCCACAATGCGCTCGGCCCCGTAGGCCCGCCTGATGGCGGTGTCCGGCGCCGTGACCGACTCGCTCGCGCCGAGGCGCATGGTGCCGCCGTAGGCCTTCACGTCGATCTGCTCCTCCAGGAGGGAGACGACGGGATGCGCCGAGGTCTTCACGAACTCGGTGGAGTGGGCGTCGGCCCAGCCGAGCACGTCGCGCGCGTACTCGATGACCATGATCTGCATGCCCAGGCAGATCCCGAAGTAGGGGATCTTGCGCTCGCGCGCGTAGCGCGCCGCGATCACCATGCCCTCGATGCCGCGCTCGCCGAAGCCGCCGGGCACCAGGATGCCGTCGATGGCGGCGAAAATGCCGTCCAGGTCGGCGTCGGGCGCCTCGAGGTGGCCCGAGTCGATCTTGACGATCTCGACGCCCGCGTTGTTGGCGATGCCGCCGTGGCCCAGAGCCTCCCAGACCGACTTGTAGGCGTCGTGCAGCTCCATGTACTTGCCGACCACGCCGATGCGCACGCGCGCGGCCGGGTGCTTCACCTTCTCGACGACCTGCCTCCAGGCGGCGAGGTCGGCGTGCCTGCTCTCCACGTTCATCTTCTTGAGGAGGAAGGCGTCCAGCTTCTGCTGGAAATAGACCAGGGGCACCTCGTAGATCGTCTGGCAGTCGTAGCCCGAGATCACGCCCTCGAATTCGACGTTCGTGAAGGACGATATCTTGCGGCGGATGCCCTCCTCTAGCGGATCCTTGGAGCGCAGGACCAGGGCGTCCGGCTGGATGCCGATCTCCTGCAGCTCCTTGACGGCGTGCTGGGTGGGCTTGGTCTTTATCTCGCCCCCGGAGACGGCCGGCACGAGGGTGACGTGGACCGAGAGGGCGTTCGCGCGGCCGAACTCGTGGATGAGCTGACGGGCCGCCTCGAGGAAGGGCACGGATTCCATGTCGCCGACCGTTCCGCCGATCTCGACGATGGTGATGTCGGTGTCGGGGCTCTCCGCCACGGCGAGGATGCGGCGCTTGATCTCGTCGGTGATGTGGGGAATGACCTGGACGGTGCGTCCGAGGAAGTCGCCGGCGCGCTCCTTCTCGATGACATTCTTGTACACTTGGCCGGTGGTGATGGAGTTGGCGCGGGAGAGGGGGCAGGAAGTGAAGCGTCCGTAGTTGCCGAGGTCCAGGTCGGTCTCGGCGCCGTCGTTGGTGACGTAGACTTCGCCGTGCTGGTAGGGGCTCATCGTCCCGGCGTCCACGTTCAGGTAGGGGTCGATCTTTACCATGCGGACGGTAAAGCCGCGAGATTCCATGAGAGCGCCGATCGACGAGGCGGCAATGCCTTTGCCCAATGAAGAGCAGACCCCGCCAGTAACGAATACTAGCTTCTTCATGGGATTTCAGTATCGAAGAAACCCCGCCGGGTTGTCAATCAGTCGGGCGGCCGGCGCTGAATATTTATCAAAAAACGAGGGCGAGGGGGGAAGAGGGACAGGACGGGCAGGATGGACAGGAACGGTTGGGCGCGGGCCGATTGGCGCGGGGCTCGCCGAACCATTACAATAGTCCTATGAACGATGTGCCCCCACTCCTGGTCCGCGGACTCGCGGCGCTCGGCATCGAGCGCGAGCCCCGGACTATCGACACCCTGCAGCGCTACCTCGACGAACTCGAGCGGTGGAACCCCGCCTACGGCCTCGTGAACGCCTCGGGCGACGAACTCGTGATCAAGCACATCCTGGACAGCCTCGCCCCATGGCGCCTCCTCGAGCGGGAACTCGCCGATCGCGACCGCGAGCGCGCCGCCCTGGGCCTCGAAGGCGGGGCCGCGGTCAGCGACATCGGAACGGGAGCCGGCCTGCCCGGCATTCCGCTGAGCGTCATCATGCCGGCGCGGCGCTTCCGCCTCGTCGAGCGCATGGGAAAGCGCATCTCCTTCCTGGAAAGCCAGAAGGCGATCCTGCCGCTGGACAATGTCGAGATCGTCGAGAGCGAGGTGGAGAGGGCGCCCGGACCGCATGACCTCGTGATATTCCGCGCCTTCAGGCCCTTCACCGAGCTCAAGCTCTTCAAGGCCCTGTGGAGGAATCTCGCGCCGGGAGGACTCTTCTTCGCCTACAAGGGCAAACCCTTCAACGCCAAGGTGGAGCTCGCGGCCCTCGCCACCGACCCCGTGCTCTCCGGGCCCTTCGCCAAGGCTCTGATCGAGCCGATATGGGTCCCCTTCCTCGAGGAGGAGCGCTGCGTGGTCGTCGTCAGGAAACCCTTGGAAGGCTAACTGACCAGATAGCCCGTCATCGCGATGCTGGCGTTCTGGAACGATTCGTGGAAAATCTTGGCGCTCTCGCCTTCGCGCATCGCGCCGAGGACGGCCAGCAGGGGCAGGTAGTGCTCGGGCGTGGGCACCCCCTCGCGGGAAGCCTCGACGGGAAGGGCATAGTGCGCCAGAGTCTCGCGATCGCCCCTGGCGACCGCCGCTTTGACGAGTTCGTTGAAGGCCAGCGCCCAGGGATAGGGCGTCGCGCCTTCCTCGCCCTCGAGGCGATAGAGGTTGTGGACGATGTTGCCGCTCCCCATGAGAAGTATCCCCTCGTCGCGCAGGGGCGAGAGCGCCGCGCCGACGTCGAAGAGGCTCGCGTGCCTCATCCGGTAATCCAGGCTCAGCTCGACGACGGGGATGTCGGCGTCAGGGTACATGTGGATGAGGACGGCCCAGCCGGCGTGGTCGATCCCGCGATCCGCGTCCTCCTGGC
>JAJTBU010000072.1 GCA_021286735.1 bacterium | reverse complement strand
GGGAGCCCGGTCTCATCCTGCATATCTATCCGAAACTCGCCTTCACCGTCGCGCTCAAAGGAGATACCGCCATGGAATATCGGATCGAAAAGGGCAAGGCGCTCAGGCTCTGCGGCTTCAGCCTGAGGACGAACGGGGCGAACGGAACCGGCTTCAAGGAAATCCCCGAGTTCTGGAACCAGCTGATGCGCGACGGGCGCTACGCGGCGCTCTGCGCCGCCGCGGCGGGCAGCAGCGTGGGAATGTGCGGAGTCTGCCACAGCTGCGACGACGCTTCCGGGGAGTTCACCTACAGCGTGGCGATCGAGACCTCAGCCGGCCTGGAGAATCTGCCGAAGGGCTGCTCCGAAATCCTCGTGCCGGCCTCGACCTGGGCGAAGTTCACTTCGCGCGGGCCGCTGAGCTCGAGCTTCCAGCCCCTCATCAAGCGCATCTACGCGGAATGGCTGCCCGCTTCCGGTCGGGAGCACGCGGGGACGCCGGAGATCGAGTTCTATCCGGACCTGCCCGACATGGAGGCTGTCGACTACTGGTGCGAGTACTGGATCCCGCTGAAGTGAGCGGCGACGTCCGGAGGCTAAGGGGCCGCCGCGGGCGGGAGTCTGCGGCGGCCCAGAGGGCCGCTAGAGGCCGTCCCCGATGACGCGGGCCTGGTCCCGGAAGTCCTCGAGTTCGCCGATCCAGAAGGCGCGGCCGCCCCAATCGGGGTAGTCGCGCTTGAACCATTGGTCATCGCGCTGGAGCGACCGCCAGGCGAGGAAGTGCAGCATGCGGTAGAACCGCAGCGTTTCGATGACGCGCACGCTGCCCGACTCGAGCTCGGCGAATTCGGCGTATCCTTCGAGGAGGAGGGAGCGCTCGCGCGAGGCGTCGTCCGCGCGGCCCGGCAGGAGGAGCCAGAGGTCCTGGACGGGCGGGCCGACCATCATGTCGTCGAAATCGAGGAGGAGGAGACCTTCGCCGGGCCGTGACAGGATGTTGCCGCGGTGGAGGTCGCCGTGGATTCGCCTGGCGCCGAGCGACGATACGTCGCCAGCGGTGAGGGCGATGGTTTCGCGGCAGAGTTCCGCGAACTCGAGCCTGAACTCGGGATGGACGAGGGGCTCGACGATGTCGAGGTTGGAGAGCGCGAGCTTGGGGCCGAGAGTCGGCCGCGCCGCGGCGCCTCGTTTGGCGCCGACGACGTGGAGCCTGCCGGCGAGGGCGCCGAGGCGGATCCAGTCGTCGTCCGCTTCGGCGTCGAAGCTGCGTCCGCCCCGTTTTGGAAAGAGCGCGAAGGAAAAAGCGGAGTCTTCTTCATCGTCGAGAGAAATTGAGGGGAGGGTGTCGCCGTCGAGGCCGGGCAGCGGCGCCACGACGGGAAGCTCGGCCTCCGCGCAGTCGGCGAGGAAGCGATGTTCTTCCAGTATCGCTTCTTCGGACCATCGTCCCGGCCTGTAGAACTTTGCGACATACTCCTTCTCGTCCTCGCCGCGGAGGCCGTAAACTCGGTTCACGTAGCTCGAGTAGGGCCACAGGCTGCCCTCGGGCTTGATGCCGTATGCCGCCTCGACGGACTCGAAGACGACTTCGGGCGAGAGGGCGTCGAAGGCGCCGGCGCGGCTCACGAATCGGCCTCCCGCTGGGCGAGGTCCTCCCAGCGCGACGTCTTGGCATCGATGAGCGTGACGACTGCGTCGTAGCGCTCGTGGGCTTTCCGGATTTCCGCGGGCGAGGCACCCTGCCTGGAAAAGAGCGATTCCAGGGTTGCTTTTTCCGCTTCGAGCGCTTCAATTTCCGGCAGGATCGCGTCGAACTCGCGCCTTTCGGCGTAGCTGAGCTTCTTTTTCTTGGGGGCGGGGGCGGCTCCCGCCGGACTGGGCGAATCGGGGGAGTCCGCCGCGGGCGAGGGTTTGTCTTTCGCCTGTGTTTTCTTCCTGCCATCCTGTCCGGGTTTGCTGTCGGATGCGGCGTCGAGGCTTGCCTTCCATTCAAGATAGGAGCCGTTGAAGGGCCGCACTTTTCCGCTGCCGTCCAGGACGAGGAGGAAGCGCGCGATGCGGTCGAGGAAGGCGCGATCGTGCGAGACGGCGACGATGCAGCCTTGGAAGCCCTCGAGGAAATCCTCCAGCGCCTCGATCGTATCGATGTCGAGATCGTTGGTGGGCTCGTCGAGGAGGAGGACGTTGGGAGCCTCGGCGAGGACGCGCACGAGCTGCAGGCGCCGGCGTTCGCCGCCCGAAAGGCGCCCTATGGGCATGGCCTGGAAGTCGCGGTTGAAGCCGAAGCGCTCGAGGAGGAGGACGGCGTCCTGCGCCGCGCCGTCCGACATGCGCACGCGCTCGGCGTGGCCGCGGATGTAGTCGATCACCGAGACCGAAGGATCGGCGTCGTCGGCGGTCTGCTCGAAGCAGGAGACGCGGACCGTGTCGCCGCGCTCGACGGTGCCGGAGGCCGGGGATATCTCGCCGGTGATCAGCTTGAGCAAGCTCGTCTTTCCCGAGCCGTTGGGGCCTACGATGCCGAGCCGAGCCCCGGGGGCGATGACGTACTCCACATGGTCGAGGATGGTTCTATCCCCGTAGCGCACGGACGCTTTCTTGAGGAGCACGGCTTTTTTCCCGAGCCGGCTCTCGGCGGAGGAGAAGACGAAGTTCGAGGGAGGACGCTCGAGGCCGGCCGCCTGCATGGCGCGGATTTCGTCCTTCCTGCGCTCGCTCTTGGTCGCGCGGGCCCGGGCGCCGCGCATGAGCCAGGCGAGCTCGATCTTCAAATTGGCCAATCGCCTGCTCTCGGCGGCTTCCGCGGCCGCCCAGCGCTCCGCCTTGCGCTCGAGATAGGCGCTGTAGTTGCCGGGATGCCGGTAGACGCGGCGCTTGTCGATCTCCAGGATCGAATCGGCGACGCTGTCCAGGAACCAGCGGTCGTGGGTGACGAGTATGAAGGCGAACTTTGCGGCGAGCAGGCGGGATTCGAGCCACTCGATCGTATCCAGGTCCAGGTGGTTGGTGGGCTCGTCGAGGAGGACGAGGTCGGCTTTCGGCGCGAGGGTCCTGGCCAGCGCCGCTTTCTTGATCTCGCCGCCCGACATGGTCGACAGGAGCCTGCCCATGTCTTCGAGCCCCAATTCGGCGCAGAGCGCGGCGTAGCGGTTTTCGAGGGGCACGGGGCCGTACGCCTCGAGTTCCTTTTCGATATGGGCGGGCTGCGTTCCCGCGGCGCGGCGGGCGCGGTCGTTGAGCGTAATCTCGGGAGCCCTGCCGCCGTAGAGGAATTCCGCGACTGTCGTGTCGGCTTCGAAGGCGGGCATCTGTTCGAGGATGGATACGGCGAGACCGCGGCGCCTGGCAAGCTCGCCCCTGTCCGCGGGCAGATCGCCGGCGATGAGCCTGAGGAGGGTGGTCTTGCCGGTGCCGTTCTTACCGACGAGGCCGAGCCGCTCGCCGGAGTCGATGCCGAGATCGAGGTTTTCGAAGAGGAATCCGTCTTTGAGCGCGACGGCGGCGTCCGAGATGGAGAGGATGTTCATGCGCCTGCCACTATAGCACGTAGGCGGCCGGAGCTGCTACGCCGCGAGGATACGCGGCACGGCCGGCGGCGGAGCGGCCCGTTTCGCCGCGGTGCGGACCATTTCGCGGCCGCCCGCCCGCGTGTATACTGGGCGACAGCAAACGTGCGAGGAAGGATGCCGTGGATATCGTCAGCTACAACAGGAAGGCCTGGACCAAGGAAGTCGCGGAAGGCAACAAGTGGACCCTCCCAGTCTCGCCGGAACTGGTGGCGGCGGCGCGGGCGGGGGACTGGTCGGTGGTGTTGACGCCGACGAAGCCCGTGCCGCGCGCGTGGTTCGGCGACCTGTGCGGCGCCGACCTTCTCTGTCTCGCCTCGGGCGGAGGCCAGCAAGGGCCGATCCTGGCGGCCGCGGGCGCCAAGGTGACCGTATTCGACAACTGCCCCGCGCAGCTGGCCGCCGACGGGATGGTGGCGAGGCGCGAGGGGCTCGACATCAGGCTCGAGCAGGGCGACATGGCCGACTTGTCCAGATTTCCGGACGGCAGCTTCGATCTGATCTTCCATCCGGTGTCGAACATTTTCGTCGAGGACGTGAAGCCGGTGTGGAGGGAATGCGCGAGAGTGCTGCGCAGGGGAGGCGCGCTCCTGGCGGGCGTCGCGAATCCGCTCCTCTATATCTTCGACCTCGAGGAATGGGACCGGAAGGGGACGTTGACCGTGCGGTACAAGATCCCCTATTCCGATATCGCGCAACTTCCGCCGGAACTCCTCGCCGCGAGGATGGCAGCGGACGAGGCTCTGGAATTCGGGCATCCGCTCACCGACCTGATCGGCGGCCAGACCAAGGCCGGGCTCGCGCTGACTGGTTTTTTCGAGGATTCGGCGGGCGGGGACCTGCTCGATCCCTATATCGATACGTTCATCGCCACGAGGGCGATCAAACTCTGACATCGGAGGTTCGACATCATGAGAAAACTGTTCGTAAGCGCCGACATCGAGGGCACCTGCGGCATCGCGGACTGGAAAGAGACGGAGCTCGGCGAGGCGCAGGGCGAGTATTTCCGGGCCGAAATGACGAAGGAAGTCGCCGCCGCCTGCGAGGCCGCGATCGCGGCGGGGGCGGAGGACATCCTGGTGAAGGACGCCCACAGCAGCGGGAGGAATATCGACCCCTCCCGCCTGCCTGAACAAGTCCGCATTCTGCGCTCCTGGACGCGGGATCCACAGGTGATGATGGCCGGGCTCGACTCGAGCTTCGAGGGCGTGCTCTTCACGGGCTACCACTCGCCGGCGGGCTCCGACGGGAATCCACTCGCGCACACGATGAACGGCGGGAACGTCTGGGTGAAGATCAACGGCGTGCAGGCGAGCGAGTTCCTGATCAACGCCTACACCGCGGCCTCGCTGAAGGTGCCCGTGCTCTTCCTCGCCGGCGACGAGGCGTTGTGCGCTTTCGCAGAGGGCATGGGCTGGGGCATAAGGACGGCGGCGGTGAGCAGGGGCGTCGGGAACGCCTCGATCTCGGTGCATCCCAATGTCGCGCAACGCATGATAAGGGAGGGCGTCGCGGCGGCGATGGCCGCGCCCCCGGCGCTCGCGAGCCAGTACCTGCCGAGGCGCTTCGATGTCGAGATACGCTTCAAGGAGCATTACCTGGCGCACCGGGGATCGTTCTTCCCCGGGGCGCAGAAGATCGGCACCCACGAGGTCGCGTTCAGCGCGCCGAACTGGCGCGACGCCCTCGTTTTCCTCTTTTTCGTGCTGTAGGTTTTAGGACGAGCGGCCGGGATCGCGGCCGAAGGAGGTTCGCCATGGAAGAAGAGAAGCCTTGCTGTCCGGTTTTCGACCCGAAACCATGGGACGGCGCGGAGCATGTCTGGAAGGACAAGCCGTTCTTGATGGGGACGATCCCGCAATTCCTGCACATGCCGCTGCCGGGAAAGCTCGAGGCCGAGATCGGCAGGCTCTGGAAGAGGGCGCAGGATTTGGGCGTCGCGCCGGCGGAGAGCGATTTCCTGCTCCTGTCCCACGACCCTTCGCCATGGAAATCGGAACTTTTCCTCGCCGTCGCGGGACGCGCCGAAGGCGGGCAGTTCGCGACGTTGAGCGGCACCTTCGTCAGCAAGGTCTTCGACGGGCCGTACAACGCGGTGCCCTCATATATCAAGGAGCTGGACGCCTATCTCGCCGCTTCGGGCAGGGCCGCCAAGGATTACTATTTCTACTACACGACCTGCCCGAAGTGCGCGAAGAAATACGGGCACAACTATATCGTCGCTTTCGCGGCGCTGTAGGCCCGAGGCGGGGCGAGGCGAGACATGGACTTGAGAGGGAAGAACGTCGTCGTGACGGGCGGCAACAGCGGCATAGGTTTTGTGACGGCGAGGGAGCTCGCGATGGGCGGCGCCCGCGTGACCTTGGCCTGCAGGAATGTCGGGGCGGCGGGCGCCGCAGCGGCGGAGATCGCGCGCGCCACGGGCAACGGCAGCGTCGGCGTCGTCCGGCTCGACTTGGCTTCATTCGCCTCGGCGCGCGCCTGCGCGGACGAGCTGGGGGCGAAACTGGACCACATCGACGTACTCGTGAACAACGCCGGCACCTACACCCAGGGCGACGAGACGACCGCCGACGGCATCCACCCCACGATGCAGACGAACTATTTCGGCCCCTACCTCCTGACGAGGCTGCTCATGCCCCTGATCGAAGCCGCGCCCGCGGCGCGAATCGTCAACGTCAGCTCGGCGATGTACGCAGTCGGGAAGCTGGACCTCTCCAGGCCGAGTTTCCTGACGGCGAGAAACGGCTTTTCGGCCTACGCGGCCTCCAAGCTGGCGACGATCCTCTTCACGCAGGAGCTGGCGCGCCGTGCCGCCGCGAGCCGCGCAACGGCCAACGTCCTTCACCCGGGGCTCGTCGATACGAAAATAATGACCCTCAGGAAATGGTACGACATTTTTATCCGGGCCTACGTCGACCGACACTCCGTGGACGTGGAGACGGGGGCGAGGACGAGCATTTTCCTGGCGTCCTCCGACGCCGTCGAAGGAGTATCGGGCCAATACTTCGTCGACTGCGCGGAGCGGGACCCCCGCCTGAGCCGACGGGCCACCGCGATGCGCGAATCGCTCTGGGCGCGGACGGCGGAGATCGTCGGCCTGCCGGCGGACTGATCAGCCTCGCCCTTCTCGGCGGCAGCGCGGGCTGTCGCGGCATTTCGCGAAAAAAAGGCGGCCTTGTGGCCGCCTTTTTTATTTCTCAGGGTAGCATAGCTGGACTTGCCCCGGATGCGGCCATCACAGCACTGGGGTGACGACGGCTCCCTCGGTCGCCGAGGCGGGGAGAGCCTCGACGCGCTGCTTGGAAGAGAGCGCCCCTTTGACTGCGAGCGGCTTCGCCGCGGCGATCGCCTCGCCCAAGGCCCTGAAATCGGCGGCCACCGCGGCCAGTATCTGGTCGCGGATCGCCTGCCTGGTCTCCTGGGTGTAGCCGGTCAGGAAATGGACGAGGGAGGTGAAGCCCTTCGCGTCGGGCAGGAGGTAGCTGTCCACGGCCCCTATCGTGCCGATGATGGCGCGAGTCAGCTCCTCGTCGCCGATGGCGAGGTTCCTTAGGTAGCCGGCGGCATCGGCGAAGGTGTCCAGGGTCTTCTCCAGATTGGGGTCGCGATAGGAGAGGAAGGCGAAGGTTCCCGAATTGAGGTCGTAGGACGAGAAGCCGCCGTAGGCGCCGCCCTGGACCCGCACTTTTTCCCAGAGGAAGGTCGTGTCCAGATATTTTTTCGCGACGAGGAAGGCGCCCGAGGGGCGGATTCCCGCGGCCGCCAGCGGGTAGGCGGCGCCGACGAAGTTCACCTGGGTGGGCGCGGTGAGCAGCTCCATCGCGGGCGCGGGGGCCTTGCCGGCTTCCTGCGCCGCCCCCGCGGCGTCCTTCGCTTCGGCCAATCCGACCGATCGCCTCGGCAGGGATTCGGCGAAGCGTTCCATCGCTGGGCGCAGGGCGTCGAAGTCCTTCCGGTCGAGCGTGACGTTCACGATAGCCTTGGATGCGTCCACTACCGCCGCCTTGGTCGCCTCGAGGTCGGCGAGGACGCCCGCCCAGTCGGCATCGACGCGCCCTGCGAGCTTGCGCAGGAAGAAAAGCTGTTCGAGGCCGTTGATCCTCTCCGACATCCGATCGGCTCGGTTGAGCCGGGACAGGAGCCTGAGGTTTACGAGCCGGTGCCCCGATGGGATGAGCGCGGCCTCAGCCTGGGCCTTCTCCTCGAGAACGATCTGCCTGAAGCGCTCCTGGTTGTTGAGGCGCGCGTTGGAAAGGAGTGTCTGCAGGAGGCCGAAAAGCCGGTCGGCCTTCTTCGCGAGGGCCTTGCCCCTGATGATGAAGGAGGCCGCGGCGTCCCCGCCCCCCCACTTCGAGACGAGGAGGTTCGTGGTGCCGATGCCGCCGGTGTGTTTGCCGATCTCCTGGCTCATCGCGACATAGTCCGCTTCGCCGGCTCCCGTCTCCAGGAGGGCGCGCCCGAGAAGGCCCACGTAGGGGAGGAGTTCCTCGCTGAGCCCGTCCAGGGGGAAGGCGAGGTCGAGGTAGAGGATCGAGCTGGTCGGCAGGTCGTGGAAGAGCAGGGTGGACGGACCGAGCGCTCCCTCCTCGCGGGGGATCTTGAGCGACTCCCTAGGCAGGTCGCCGAGCGAGAGCGAGGGAATGGTCGCGAGGGCTTCCGGGCTGTCGGGGGTCTCCTGGAGCGCCTTGAGCCGCTCGGCGGCTGCGGCCACGGCCGCGATTTCCTCAGCGGCCATGGCCGCGCGGATCGCCTCCAGCTCGGCTTTTTCCGCGGCTTCGCGGCGAGCCCCGGCGCCGGGCTCCGGCAGGAGGGTCACCGTGCTCCGGTGGGGGTTGTCGAGCAGCCACTTTCTGATAAGGCGCTCGAAGTAGACGCCGCCGTCGAGAGCTTCCTTTTTTATCGCCTCCAGGGGGGCGCCGAAGCGGAGGGCGTCGATGGGATTCTCTTCGTAGAGCCATTCGTTCAGGGCCTCCAGCATGACGGCGAGGCCGCGCGGGAAACGTCCGGTGTTCTTCTCGCGCAGGGCGAACTCCATCGTGTTTATGGAAGCCTCGATGGTGTCGGGCGAAATGCCCTCGTCGGCGAGCCTGGCGAGTTCGGAGAGGATCAGGGCCTCGACCTCCGCGGTCTTGTCGGGGAGGACGCCCTTGAGGCCGACGGACCAGGCGCCCACGCGCAGCGAGTCTTCGAGGCCAAAGCCCGCGAGGTCCTCGCCCAGCCCCGAATCAATCAGGGCCTTGCGCAGCGGCGAGGCGGGCGTGCCGGTGAGGATGTGCGAGAGCATGGCGAAGCCGAGGCTGGTCTTCTGATCGCCGTGCGGGGCGAGGGCCCAGTTGACGGCGGTCCAGGCCTTCGGCTCGTCGCTCTCGTAGGCGGCGCTCGAGGAGCGAGGCGCGGCGAAGGGCGCCTGGATCGCCGGCAGGGAATCCACCTCGATGCGAGAATACGGCTCGAGCCAGCGGTCGATGATCGCGAGCCGCTCGGCCGGGTCGTCGTCCCCGTAAAAATAGATGAAGGAGTTCGAGGGGTGGTAGTAGGTTTCGTGGAAGGCTTTGAACGCGGCGTAATCGAGCTGGGGGATGACCGCCGGATCGCCGCCCGAGTCCAGGCCGTAGGCCGTGTCGGGAAAGAGGGAGCGCCGGCAGAGGTCGTCGTGCATGTCGTCGGGGTCCGAGTAGGCGCCCTTCATCTCGTTGAAGACGACGCCCTTGCGCGTGAGGGCGCCCGTCTCGGCGTCGAGCTCGTAATGCCAGCCTTCCTGGCGGAAGGTGTCCTCGGTGATGCGCGGAGCGAGGACGGCGTCCATGTAGACGTCGATGAGGTTGTAGAAATCCTTCGCGTTCGTCGAGGCCACGGGGTAGACGGTCTTGTCGGGATAGGTGAAGGCGTTCAGGAAGGTGTTCAGCGAGCCCTTCATCAGCTCGACGAAGGGTGC
>JAJTBU010000071.1 GCA_021286735.1 bacterium | reverse complement strand
GCATCCTGGTGACGGCCATCGCCACGGGCCTGCTCAACGTGCTCCTCTTCCCCGGCACCATGCTACTGGGGGCCTCGGGCATCGTCTTCATGATGATCATCCTGGCTTCCATAACGAACTTCAACAAGGGCGAAATACCGCTCACCTTCATCCTCGTCATGATCGTCTACCTGGGCGGCCAGGTCTGGGACGCGCTGGCCAAGCAGGACAACGTCTCGCAGTTCGCCCACATCGCGGGCGGGCTCGTTGGCAGCCTCCTGGGCTTTTTCAGGACGCGCGTGAAGGCGTAAGGCGCGGAGCGGCTGATGGGGCCGCGCCCCACAGGGGCGCGGCCCCGCGCCGCCGTAGAAAGAAGCGGTTTTCGCGGGAGGAAACTATGTACGGTGCGGTCAAGGAAGAACTGGCGAAGAAGCTCGCCGCCATCAGGGCGGAGGGGCTCTACAAGGACGAGCGCGTGATCGCGACACCCCAGAGCGCGGCCATCAGGGTGGCAGGGGGCGCGGAAGTCCTCAATTTCTGCGCCAACAACTACCTGGGCCTGGCCAACGACGCCCGGATCCAGGCTGCCGCCGAGGCCGCCATGAGGGAATGGGGCTACGGCATGGCCTCGGTGCGCTTCATCTGCGGCACGCAGAGCCCGCACAAGGTCCTGGAGCGCAAGGTGGCCGAATTCCTCGGCACCGAGGACGCCATCCTCTTCTCGTCCTGCTTCGACGCGAACGGCGCGGTCTTCGAGCCGCTTTTGGACGAGGACTGCGCGATCATCACCGACAGCCTCAACCACGCCTCCATCATCGACGGCGTGCGGCTCTGCAAGGCCAAGCGCTGGGTCTTCAAGCACGCGGACATGCGCGACATCGAGGAGACGGATCCCGACACCGGCAAAGTGGCCAAGGGCCTCGAGCGCTGCCTCAAGGAGGCGCAGGGTTCGCGCGTCCGCATGATCGCCACGGACGGCGTCTTCTCCATGGACGGCGACATCGTGAACCTCAAGGCGATCTGCGACCTGGCGGACAAGTACGGCGCCCTCGTGATGGTGGACGACTCGCACGCCACGGGCTTCACGGGCCGGACCGGCCGCGGCACCTGGGAGCACTGCGGGGTGAAGGGCAGGGTGGACATCATCACCACGACCTTCGGCAAGGCCCTGGGCGGCGCCTCGGGCGGCGTGATCGCCTCGCGAAAGGAAATCGTCGAGTACATGAGGCAGAAGGCGCGGCCCTACCTCTTCTCCAACACCGTGGCGCCGGCCATCGTCGGCGGCACCCTCAAGGCCCTCGAGCTGCTCTTGTCCTCCACGGAGCTGCGCGACAGGCTGGAGGCGAACACGGCGCGCTTCAGGGCTAAGATGACGGCGGCCGGCTTCGACATCAGGCCGGGTGTCCACCCGATCTGTCCGGTGATGCTCTACGACGAGAAGCTCGCCCACGAGATGGCCGACGAGCTCCTGGCCGAGGGCGTCTACGTGATCGGCTTCTCCTTCCCGGTGGTGCCGCGGGGCAAGGCGCGCATCAGAGTGCAGATTTCGGCCGCCCACACGACCGAGCAGATCGACTTCGCCGTGGCCGCCTTCACCAAGGTGGGCAGGAAGCTGGGCGTGCTGAAGGGCTAGGGCGGGCCGCGGGAGCGGCGGAGGGCTCGGGGCGCATCGCCGGGAGCGGCGCCGCTCGGGCCCCGCCGGCCTGGCCTCTTTACGCTTGGCGAGGATTTCGCTATATTTTTTCGTTGAACAGACAATTTACGTGTTCCACGAGACTGAGTGCCGTGATTGCCACTGCACATTCGAACAGTTCCAGCAGATGTCCGACGAGCCAGTGAAGGTCTGCCCCGAGTGCGGCGGAACCGTCAGGCGGCTGATCGGCGGCGGAACCGGCATCATCTTCAAGGGCAGCGGCTTCTACAGCACCGATTCCAAGAAATCGGGCAGCGCGTCCACGTCGACGAAGAGTTCCTCGCACAAGTGCGAGACCTGCGCCGCCACCAAGGCGAACTCCAAGGCCAAGGAGGAGAGCGCCTAAGGCTGCCTCTCGATGCGGCGAGCGGCGCCCCGATATCGGACCGATATCGGGGCGCCGCTCTATTTAGCCGCCCTCGCGGAACGCGCGGGGCCGCCCGCTTTGCCGCGCCGCGACCGCCGAGATGCTTGCCGCGCCGGCACGAAGCCGCCCACCAGACCGCCGCGGCCGCCCTGCCTACTGCGCGCCGCTCTGCAGGATGGCCCTGGCCTCGTCCAGGGGCATGTCGAGGAGTTCCGGCTTGTCCAGAAGCCGGTAGAACACCGAGGCGGAGCGGGCGAAGTAGAGCCCGTCGGAGATACGCTCGTCCAGCGTCACCTTGAAGTCGATGAAGTGGTGCCTGGCCCCCGAGGGGCCGTGGTGGCTGTCCTTCTGCATGAGTTTTCCCATAACCACGAAGAAGCTCGCGTTGCCCCACTCGTAGAGATGGTGGAAGGGCGTGTCCAGGCCGATGCTGCCCAGGTTGGCGAAATAACAGGTGGCGTAGAGGGGATCGGCCTCCAGCAGGGCCCGCGGCGCCAGGTTGATCCTGTCCAGCAGTCTGTAGAGCCCTATGAGGAGGGCCTTGGCCCCGGGAATGGAGTGGGCGACCTTGGCGATGCGCTCGCCCTCGCCGCCCTCGCCGACCTCGCGCACGTAGGCGATAGCCTTGTTCACTTTCTGCGTCACCGCCTCAAGGCCATCCTCGGGGTCGAAGCGTATCCTGGCGCTCCCCTCGGGGGCGTCCTCGGACATTTTCTGCTTGACGATGAAGGAGACGACGATGTCCTTTCGCTGGTAGAGTGCCCTGCCGTGGATGAAGCGGTTCAGCTCGGGCCTGATCGCCAGGGTGCGCACGACGGCGGCCATGGCGAGGGAGAAGAGCGAATAGCGGTCCTGTTCGGCGCCGGGGTCTCTCGCCTTCATGACGGCGTTCTTGGCGCGCACGAGGCGCAGGGCGTTCTCGACGTCGAGTTCCTTCTGGTAGTAGACGGCCGATTCGTTCCTGCCGCGCATCATATAGGGCATGAGGGCGTTGAGGGGATGCTTCTGGCGCAGTCTGACGCCGTCGGGGCGGTCGATGAAGAGCATGAGGCTCACTATATAGCAGCCGGCCGGCTCGGTAAAGCGAGCGCGGGCGGCCGCGGCCCTGGGCGGAGCTCTGCGACAGAATTGCATAATTTTTGAGTATTTTGCATAAAACTCGCATAAACCCCTTGAAATATTCAAATATTATGCATATCATCGTGCCCATGAAAGAACGGAAGGGGTTTTGCCCCCTCATTTCCCGACCCTCCTCGAAGGCTCGCCTCCGTAGTCGCTGACGGCGCCCCATAGGCGGCGCGGTCGCCCTCCCTCCCGGGCGGGAAGATTTCCCCCGACATAGGCCCCGGCATGGCCGACGCGCCTTAAACAATGAACATGCAAGGAGTTGTCATATGAAGAAGAAGATCGTACTCGCCTATTCGGGCGGCCTCGACACCACCGTCATCGTTCCCTGGCTCAAGGAGAATTACGACTGCGACGTGGTCGCGGCCTGCGGCGACGTCGGCCAGGAAGCCGACTGGGCGGCCATGGAAAAGCGCGCCCTCGCCTCGGGCGCCGTCAAGTTCATCAAGCTCGACCAGAAGGCCGAGTTCGTTTCCGACTATCTCTGGGCCCTCGTCAAGGCGGGATCGCCCTACGAGAAGAAATACCTCCTCGGCACCTCGGCCGCGCGGCCCCTCCTGGCCAAGGGCCTGGCCGAGATAGCCCTGGCCGAGGGCGCCGACGCCATAGCTCACGGCTGCACGGGCAAGGGCAACGACCAGGTGCGCTTCGAGCTGGGCGTCAAGGCCTTCGCTCCCGAGATGGAAGTGATCGCCCCCTGGCGGATCTGGGACATCCAGAGCCGCGAGGAGGAGATCGAGTACCTCGAGAAGCGGAACATTCCCGTGCCGATGAAGAAGTCCGACTCCTACTCCCGGGACGACAACCTCTGGCACATCAGCCACGAGGGCCTCGACCTGGAGGATCCGGCCAACGAGCCCAAGTTCGAGGGCATGCTCAAGATGACGACTCCCCCCGAGCAGGCGCCGGACAAGCCGGAGTACGTGACCATCGGCTTCGAGAAGGGCGCGCCGGTCTCCGTGAACGGCGAGAAGCTCAATCCCGTCGCCCTGGTGAAGAAGCTCAACGCGATCGGCGGCAGGCACGGCGTGGGGCTCGTCGACATGGTAGAGAACCGCGTGGTCGGCATGAAGTCGCGCGGCGTCTACGAGACCCCGGGCGGCGCCATCATCATGGAAGCCCACGACAAGCTCGAGCAGCTCTGCCTGGACAAGAAGACTCTCTCCTTCAAGCTCACCGTGGCCCAGCGCTTCGCCGAGATCCTCTACGAGGGCGAGTGGTTCTCCCCGCTCTGCGCGGCGCTGAACGCCTTCATAGACTCGACCCAGCAGGTCGTCACCGGCACGGTGAAGGTCAAGCTCTACAAGGGCTCGATCCTCTCGGCAGGCGCCACCTCCCCTTACTCGCTGTACGACGCGAGCCTGGCCAGCTTCACCACGGGGCCGCTCTTCTCCCACAAGGACTCGACCGGCTTCATCAACCTTTTCGGGCTTCCGACCAAGGTCAGGGCCAGGCTGAACGCCCGGATCGCCGCGCACGGCACGGCCTCCGGTCCCGATGTGGTCAAGCCCGGCAACTCGGGGTATACTGCGCCTTCGGGCGACTGATGGATAGCGCGCCGCGGCGCGCCGACGACCGGGGAGGCGCTTGTCGCCTCCCCTTGTTTTTAAGGACGGTGTTCCTGGCGAAATCGTGGCAGGGCGCTTCGGGCGGGGCTGGGCTCCACCCGGACGTCGAGGCTTTCCTCTCCTCTCTCTCGGTCGATTCCCGGCTCCTGCCCGAGGATATCGAGTGCTCGATTGCCCATGCCGCGATGCTGGGGCGCAGGGGCATCCTGCCCAAGCCCGAGGCCGACGCTATCGTGGCCGCGCTCGGCGCGATGGCCGCCGAGGCTGCCGCCGGGGCGCTTTCGATCGATCCTGAGAGCGAGGACATCCACTCCTTCATCGAGGCCGAACTCACCGCCAGGTTGGGCGAGGCGGGCAAGGCGGTGCACGCGGGGCGGAGCAGGAACGACCAGGTGGCGGTGGCCTTCCGCCTCCACGTCCTGCGCGCCTTCGACGCCACCTCCGAGGCACTCCTGGGCGCCCTGGAGGCTATCCTGGGCCTGGCCTCGGCCCACGCCGAGACGATCATGCCGGGCTACACGCACCTGCAGCGGGCCCAGCCCGTGACGCTGGCCCACCATCTCCTGGCCTGGTGCGCCGCCCTGGAGCGCGACTATTCCCGCTTTGTCGACGGGCGGGCGAGGGCGGACGAGTGCCCGCTGGGCGCGGGCGCTCTGGCGGGCTCGGGCCTGCCCACCGACCGCGAGGACACGGCGGCGGCCCTGGGCTTCGCCCGGCCCTCGCGCAACTCGATGGACGCCGTGGCCGACCGCGACGCCTGCGTGGACTACGCGGCCGCCTGCGCGAGCCTGATGGCCCACCTCTCGCGCGCCTGCGAGGACATCGCGCTCTGGGTGTCGACCGAGTATTCCTTCATGACGCTGACCGACGCCGCGAGCACGGGCTCGAGCATCATGCCGCAGAAGCGCAACCCCGATCCGGCCGAGCTCATCAGGGGCAAGTCGGCGCGCGTCTTCGGCGGCCTGCAGGCCTTCCTCGTGATGCAGAAGGGCCTGCCCTACGCCTACAACCGCGACCTCCAGGAGGACAAGGAAGCCTTCTTCGACCTCGAGGACACGACGATCGGCGCCCTGCGCGCCTTCGCGGTCCTGGTGTCTTCCCTCGTGCCCGACGCCGCCAGGATGCGCGCGGCGGTGGGCGAGGGCTACCTCGAGGCCACGGACGTGGCCGAATACCTGGTGCTGGCGGGGCTGCCCTTCAGGACGGCCTACCAGGCCGCCAAGGCCCTCGTCGCGCGCGCCGTCGCGGCGAAGAAGCGCCTGCCCGAGCTCTCCTCCGACGATATCCTCGAGAGCCACGAGGTCTTCCGCCGGATGGCGGTCGACCGCGGCGCCTTCGTCGCCTACCTCGCGCCCGAGGCCTGCGTGGCGCGCCGCTCCCAGACGGGAGGGCCCGCGCCCGAGCGCGCGCGCGAGGAGATCGCGCGGCTTTCGGCTTTCGCGGCGGCCGAGCGGGCGGCGTTCGCCGCCGGCGCCGCAGCGGCGAAGTCCGGCGCGCCCAAGGCCGGCCGCTAGCCCTATGGAGAGCCCCGGGCGCCTGCCCTGCATCCTTCTCGCCGCGGGCGCGAGCTCCCGCATGGGGGCGCAGAAACTCCTCATGCCCGTGGGCGGCGAGCCGGCGGCGCGCCGCGCGATCCTGTCAATCCTGCCATCCTGTCATCCTGTCATAGTCGTCACCGGCAGCCGGGCTCCCGAGGTCGAAGCCGCCCTGGCCGGCCTGGAAGGCCTCGTCATCGTCCGCAACCCCCGCTGGGGCGAGGGCATGGTCGGTTCGGCCATCGCCGGCATCGACGCCCTGCCCGGGGGCTGTCCCGGATTCTTCCTCCACCACGCCGACATGCCCTTCGTGGAGGCGCGCGTCTTCGCCCTCCTGGCGGAGCTGGTCCGCTCGCAGGGCGCGGCGGCGGCTCGGGGCGGCGGCGGCTCCGCCGCCGCCGCCTTTGCCGAAACCCCCGCGGCTTTGCAGCCCGAGGTCGCCCTCGTGGCGGCGCGCGACGGCCGGGCCGGCCACCCCGTCTACATTCCCGCCTCCTACATTCCCGCCATCCGCGCCATAGGCTCGGGCGAGCGGCTCCGGCCCGTCCTCGACTCCCTCGGCTTCCGCCTCGTGGAGACCGGCTGCGACGGCGTCGTCGAGGACATGGACAGCCCGGGGGACTACGCCGCCCTCATCGCCAAGTACGGCCTCGGCGGTTCACGGACCTAGGCCTTTCCGCTATACTCGTCCCATGGCCCAGCAGTCCGAAAAAACCAACGCCATGCGCCAGCTCGAAGCCGCGGGCGTTCCCTTCGAGGTCCTCCACTACGAGGTGGACGAGGACCTCTCGGCCGCGCACGCCGCCGCGAAGCTGGGGCTCGATCCCGACCAAGTGTTCAAGACCATCGTGCTCACGGGCGAAAGGACGGGCTACTTTGTCTGCGTCATCCCCGGCTCCTGCGAGATAGACCTCAAGAAAGCCGCCAAGGCGGCGGGCGACAAGGGCTGCGCCCTCCTCCCCCTCAAGGAACTCGAGCCCCTCACCGGCTACGTGCGCGGCGGCTGCTCGCCCGTGGGCATGAAAAAGCGTTTTCCCACCGCCCTGCTCTTCGACAGGATCTCGGTGAGCGTGGGGAGGCGGGGCGCCCAGCTCTTCATCGAGCCGGGCCGGCTGGCCGAGGCAGTCGGCGCCGTCCTGGCCGACCTGATCGCCTGAGCCTTCGCGGCTGGCCCCGAAGGCCAGCCGCGGCGCCCGACCGGGACGCCGGCCGGGCGTCGGCTCCCACTTCAACAAGCATTGAATAATTATGCAAAAAATATGCAATAAATGTCAAAATTGTGCCAAATATCCTTGATGCGATGCAAAGTTCCTGATACTTTATGCCAACACCGCTACAGGCACCGGCCATCTCCACCAAAAGGAACGAGACCGGGGCCGCCGTACGGTAAGGCGGTGCCGCACCGCCACTGTTTCCTCGGGCCAGGAGTGTGGCGTGGCGGAAGGAGACAGTCATGCAGGACAGGAAAAGGGCGGCCAGGCTCGTGCTGGAAGACGGCTCCAAATTCGAGGGCGCGGCCTTCGGCGCCGCCCGCTCGACCCGCGGGGAAGTGGTCTTCTCCACGGGCATGGTAGGCTATCCACAGTCGCTCACCGATCCCTCCTACCGGGGGCAGATCCTGACGCTCACCTATCCTCTGGCGGGCAACTACGGCATCCCCGCCGATTCCTTCGACCGCTTCGGCATTCCCCGCGACTTCGAGTCGGACAAGATACAGGTGCAGGGCCTGGTCGTCGCCGAGCTCTGCGACGAGCCCAGCCACTACAGCTCGGTGCGGACCCTCTCCTCCTGGATGGAGGCGCAGGGCATCCCCGGGATATCCGGCATCGACACGAGGGCGCTCACCCAGCGCCTGCGCGAACGGGGCGTCATGCGCGGGCACATCGCCGTCGACGGCGCCGCGCCGCTCCCTCCCGCGGGCCGCGAGGACGAGCACCCCGTCGCCGACGTGTCCTGCAGGGGCGTGAAGACCTTCCGCGGCGATCCGGGCCAGCCCACGATCGCGGTGGTGGACTGCGGCGTCAAGGCGAACATCCTCAGGATCATCCTCGCCACGGGCGCGAGCGTGGTCATGGTCCCCTGGGACTACGACGTCTCGAGCCTGGCCTGCGACGGCATCTTCCTCTCCAACGGCCCCGGCGATCCCAAGTCCTGCACCAAGACCATCGCCGCGGTCCGCCGCGCCCTCTCGGGCAAGAAGCCGATCTTCGGCATCTGCCTCGGCACCCAGATACTCGCCCTGGCGGCGGGGGCCGACACCTACAAGCTCCCCTACGGCCACCGCGGCCAGAACCAGCCCGCCCTCGAGGTCGGGACCTCGCGCTGCTACATGACCAGCCAGAACCACGGCTACGCCGTGCGGGGCGACAGCCTGCCCTTCGGCTGGGAGCCCTGGTTCGTCAACGTCAACGACGGGACGATCGAGGGCATACGATCCTCCGACGGCCGCTTCCGCGCCGTCCAGTTCCACCCCGAGGGCTGCCCCGGGCCTCGCGACACGCAGTTCCTCCTCGAGGACTTCGTCGCGGAAGCGAAACGATACGGAGAACTCCATGCGAAAGCCTGAAAAGGTCCTCGTCCTCGGCTCCGGCGGCCTCAAGATCGGCCAGGCCGGCGAATTCGACTACTCCGGCTCGCAGGCGCTGAAGGCCCTGCGGGAGGAGGGGATCAAGACCGTCCTCATCAACCCGAACATCGCCACCATCCAGACCAGCGAGGGAATGGCGGACGCCACCTACTTCCTGCCGGTGACGCCTGAGTTCGTGCGCAAGGTGATCGAGAAGGAGCGGCCCGACGGCATCCTTCTCTCCTTCGGCGGCCAGACCGCCCTGAACTGCGGCATCGCCCTCCACGACGAGGGCACCCTCTACAAGCACGGCGTCGATGTGCTGGGCACGCCGGTCGAGGCTATCCGCCTGACGGAGGACCGCGACCTCTTCGCGCGCAAGCTCCACGAGATCGGCGCGGGCACGCCGCGCAGCATGGCCGCCGTGACGGTCGAGGAGGCTGTGGCCGCGGCGGCCGGGATCGGCTACCCTGTGATGGTGCGCGCGGCCTTCGCCCTGGGCGGCGCGGGCTCCGGCATCTGCAGGAACGAGAAGCAGCTTCTCGCGCGCTGCGAGAAGGCCTTCTCCATAGCCCCCCAGGTCCTCGTCGAGGAGTGGCTGGGCGGCTGGAAGGAGGTCGAGTACGAGGTCGTGCGCGACCGCTTCGACAACTG
>JAJTBU010000070.1 GCA_021286735.1 bacterium | reverse complement strand
ATTGAAGAAAAAGGCCAAACGATGGAAAATACGGTCCAACCTAATTGCCGCCTTCCTCGCCGGAAAAAGCGGCACGGAGCACTCTATGCAGTCTGAACGACATCTCTACCTCGTCCTGCACCCCAATCATTCCCTCATCGCTTCCGCCCTGCCCCCCGACCAGTTCGTCAAGCACTACGTCCAGGGCTCATCCCGCTATTTCGAGGGAAGGCTCATCTTCGCGGAAGTCGACCCCGAGTGGCGCAATCCCTACTTCGGCATCGACGAAGCCTTCGGCGACCTCCTGCCCCACCCGGACGGCAGGCCCAAGGCGACCAAGTTCATCAAGAGCTACCGCGTTCTCGAGAACGTCGACCTCTCGGCCATCGGCACCCTCTTCTTCTGCAACCCCTCGGGCGAATACATCGAGCTCAAGCCCTCGGCGCAGAAACCGGGGATCGGCGGCGACGAGATGCACATCATGATCGAGATCAACCCGGTCCGCTTCATGGTCCTCACCCGCTACGATATGGAGCGCTTCTCGCCCTTCATCACCGATCCGAGGAACACCAAGGGCGCCCCCTCCATGCTCTTCACCCAGCTGGAATTCTCCATCGAGGACTTCATGCGCGATTTCGACGAGAACCCCTTCCTCTCGAGCTTCGTGCCGGGGCTCCATCCGGCGAGGCTCCACGAGGCGGTGCTGGAGATCCAGAGGACGCCGGGCAAGTACATCAAGGGACTCTCCCTCGACTGCCCCATCGACAAGATATCCTACAAGATGCTCAGGCACGGCTTCATGTTCGCCAGGGGCGGGGAGACCAAGTTCTACCCCCTCCTCCCTGTGGACGAGATCGAGCGCAGCAACTATCGCTTCTGGAAGTCGATGTAGGCGCGCCGCGCGGGCGGCCTCCGCCGGCCCGCGCGCGCTTGCGCCATGAAAAAAGGCAGTCCAGCGCGCTGGACTGCCTTTTTTCGCTCTCGGGCACGTTCGCCCTGTCAGTATCCGTAGATCGCGGCGTACTTTTCGTCGAGATAGCGCGTGAAGTGCGAGGCGTCCAGCGGGGCTCCGGTGACTTTCTGGACGAGCTCCTCGGGGAGGTAGCTGGTCCCCGGCTTGTGGACCTTCGCCGCCAGCCAGGCCCGCGCCTGGGAGACGTCGCCCGCGGCGATCATGTCCTCGAGCCCGGGAAGTTCGGCTTTCATCGCGTCCCAGAACTGGGCGGCGTAGAGGTTGCCCAGGGCGTAGCTGGGGAAGTAGCCGAAGGAACCCATGGACCAGTGGATGTCCTGCAGGCAGCCCACGGCGTCGTTCGGCACGTCCAGTCCGAGGAGATCCTTCATTTTCTTGTTCCAGGCCTCGGGCAGGTCGGCCACGGCCAGGCTCCCCGAGATCAGCGCGGCCTCGAGATCGAAGCGCGCGATCACATGGAGGCCGTAGGTCACTTCGTCGGCCTCCGTCCTTATGAGGCTGGGCTCCACCTTGTTGACGCCCTTCAGGAAGGCCTCCTGGCCGATGTCGTCGAGGGCGCCCTCCGCCATAGCCTTGATCGAGGGGTAATGCTTCCGCCAGAAGGGGGCCGAGCGGCCGATTATGTTCTCCCAGAGGCGCGACTGCGACTCGTGGATGGCCATGGAGGCCGCGTCCGCGAGCCTCGTGTTCCTGAATTCGGCGCCGGGGTCGATCCCCATCTCGTAGAGGGCGTGCCCTCCTTCGTGGATTGTGCTGAAGACGCTGGAGGGGAAATAGTCCTCTAGATAGCGCGTCGTTATGCGGATATCGTCCCTGCCCAGGGTCGTGGTGAAGGGGTGGGCGGTGGTGTCCAGCCTCCCCCTGCCGCGATCGAAGCCGATCGCCCCCATGAAGTAATCGCTCATCCTCGCCTGGGCGGCGGCCGAGACCTTCCGGCGCAGGAAGGCGTCCTCCACCGGCGGCCTGGATTCTATCTTGACGAGGATCTTGACGAGCTCCCTCTCCATGTCGGCGAAGACGGCCGCCACGCCGTCCTCGGTGCTTCCTATCTCGTAGAGGTCCAGGAGGGCGTCGTAGGGCTGCTCCGTGCCCGGGCGCAGGGCCTGGGCCATCTCGCGGTTGAGGTCGACCATCGTCTGGAGATGGGGCGCGAACTTCCCGAAATCGTTCTCTTTCCTGGCCTGCACCCACGCCGCCTGGGAGAGGCTCGTCCGGCGCGCGAGCTCCGTGACGAGGGTGGAGGGGAGCTTGATCTCGCGGTCGAACTCGCGCCTCGCGACGCGCAGGTACGCCTTCTCCGTCTCGGAGAGGCCAGCGTCGGCCTCGAGCGCGGCCAGCAGATCCCTTATCTCGGGGAGCACGGCCTTCTCGTGCGTGTAGCCCTCGATGAGAGCGAGCTGCTCGGCCCTCTCCTCGATCGCCTTTTCGGGCATGTAGGTTTCCTGGTCCCAGCCGAGGATCGCCCCGATATGGGTGAAGAGCGTCCGTTCCCTGTCCAGCTCTATCAGCCGCCTCATCTCGTCGCGCATCGCGGTGCTCCTTTTATCGTATCGTGCCCGCCATGCTATCACGATGGCGAAAAGTGTACAACGAGCGCGGATTCGGGCTATACTGTGGCCGTGTTCCTCCACGAACTGAGACAGCCCATAGGGACGCTGCGCGGCGCCGGTCCCGCCCTCGCCTCCAGGTTGGGGCGTTTGGGCATAGCCACCGTCGCCGAACTCCTCCAGCACTATCCGCGGGATTACGAGGACCGATCCGCCTATAGGCCCTTCTCCCGCTTCGCCGAGCCCGGGCCCGTGCATACGATAGCGACGGTCACCGCCCAGGAATGGTTCGGCTTCGGGCGGATGAAGACGCTCAAGCTGATCGTGGCCGACGAGTCGTCCGAGGCCGCCCTCATCTGCTTCAACCGCCCCTTCCTGGAAAAGACCCTGCCGGTCGGCTCGCGCGCGGTGGTCCACGGCAAGTTCCAGTTCCGCTACGGGGAAATCCAATCCTCCGCCTTCGACGTGGAGCGGCTCGAGGAGGGGCGCGATCCCATCGTCGGCCTCGTGCCCCTCTACTCCCTGACCGAGGGCGTGGCGCAGGGCACGCTGCGCCGGCTGATGCGGTCGGCCCTCGACATGTACGGAAAGCGCGTCGAGGACGAGATCGATCCCGAGCTCGCGGCCGCGCGGGAACTCCTTCCCAAAGCGCGGGCACTCGCGTCGATCCATTTCCCCGCCGCAGCGGCCGAGCGGGAGTCCGCGCGCCGGACCCTCGCCTACGAAGAGCTCTTCAAGTTCCAGCTCGGCATCGCCCTGCGGATGCGGGCGCGCCATTCTCAGACCATCCGACGCAAGGCGGCGCCGGGCCTCCTCGCCGAGCGGCTCATCCAGCGCCTGCCCTTCTCCCTCACGGCGGACCAGGCCAAGGTTCTGGCGGAGATCAACGCCGACCTGGACGAGCCGCATCCCATGGCCCGCCTCCTGCAGGGCGACGTCGGCTCCGGCAAGACGATCGTGGCCCTCCTCGCCGCCCTGCGCGCGGTCGAGCGCGGCGGGCAGGCGGCCATCATGGCGCCCACCGAACTCCTCGCCCGCCTGCACGCCGCCACCGCCGCCGCCCTCCTCGAGCCACTCGGGGTGAAACTCGCCTTCCTCGCCGGCAACGTCGACGACGCGGCGCGCCCGCCCCTCCTGGAAGCCCTGGCCTCCGGCGCCATCGACATCGTCATCGGCACGCACGCCCTTTTCTCCGAGGATGTGGTCTACGAGGCGCTCCAGTTCATCGTGATCGACGAGCAGCACCGCTTCGGCGTCATGCAGCGCTTAGCATTGTATAAAAAAGGTAACATCCCCGACATGCTCATGATGACGGCCACGCCGATACCGCGCAGCCTCGCCCTCACTCTCTTCGGAGATTTGGCCGTCTCCTCGATCAGGACCCTGCCTCCGGGGCGAAAACCGGTGATCACCCACCTCGCCAAGCAGGAAAATGAGTTGAAGGTGTATGATTTTGTGCGCAAGCTCCTCGCGGAAGGCAGGCAGGCCTTCTTCGTCTACCCCCTCATCGGCGAATCGGAGAAGGCTGACCTGAAGAGCGCCGAGGCTATGGCGGCGCGGCTTGCCGAAGAGGTCTATCCGGAGTATCCGGTCGCCCTCCTCCACTCGAAGCTCAAGGAAGAAAAGAAGCGGGAGATCATGGAGAGCTTCGTCGCCGGCTCGACCAAGATACTCGTGTCCACCACGGTGGTCGAGGTCGGCGTCGACATCCCGAACGCCGCCGTCATGGTCGTGGAGCACGCGGAGCGCTTCGGACTCTCGGCCCTGCACCAGCTGCGCGGGCGCATCGGACGCGGGGCCCACCAGAGCTACTGCTTCCTGATCTACTCCGACGACATCACCGAGGACGCCGTGCAGCGTCTCAAGGCGCTCTACGGAACCTCCGACGGATTCGCCCTCGCCGAGGAGGACCTGAAGATCAGGGGCCCCGGCGAACTGCTCGGCACCGCCCAGTCGGGAGCCTTCCGCCTGCTCGTGGCCGATCCGCTGCGGGACTTCGAGCTGCTCAAGCTCGCCCGCGCCGACGCCTTCGGGATCGTCAAGGAAGATCCGGGCTTCCTGACGGCCGCCCACGCCCTGTACAGGCGCGGGCTCGAGACCGCCGACAAGGCCAAGGGCTGAAGCCCGGCGGGCGCCTTTGGGCTATTTCGCCTTCTTCGGCCCGCCGTTCGTCAGGACGATCTCGGAGCTCGCCATGAACTCGACGATCTTCTCCTTCCTCGCCTTGGGTCCGAGAAGCTCACGGACGCGGAGGTATTTTCGGCGCAGGTACTGGATCGAGGGAATGCTCGTGTCGAAATGGCTGGCGAGCTCCCAATCCTTGTGGAGGTAGCGGTCCGAGGCGTCCTTCTTGTTGAGCTCCAGGAACTCCTGCAGTCGCTCCTTGGTCCACTGCGCCGTCCGGCCGCGCGAGTAATCGTGCATGCCGAGCCTGCGGCGGGTCCGCTCCTCAGCCCCTTCCATCTTCTTCTTTTTCCAGAAAGGATTCCGGTTGCGGGCGTAGAGGATATCGGACTTGGTAAACCCAGTCGCCTCCATCCACTGCCTCGCGAGCTTCGCCTTTTCGGCGGGCGTCCGCTTGGAGCGGAGGGAGCGGTCAACGTACTCTTCCGGAGTGCTGGACTCCAGAATGAGCTTTTCCCACTTCTTCATACTACTAATATAATCGAAGGGCGCGAACGTTTCAAACTTTTTAGGAAAGCTCGTCGCGCGCAACGCCCGACCCGGCGAATCAAGCTATATCATTATCGAGAAAAAATTTACTTCCATGCCGTCGGCGCTTCCCTCCCCCGGCGGCCCATTGTCGCCCAACGTTTCTTCCGCCAGGCGGCTTTCGGCCGCTCAACGCGGCTCGGCGAAGCGGTCCGCGAGCTTGGCCAATTCCCGGTACAGCTGGGGCGGCACCCTGTCCCCGAGGGAGAGCAGATGGCGCCGTATCAGGTCGATCTCCTCGCGCCACTCCCCGGCGGAGAGGGCGAAGCACTGCTCGAGGGTGGAGATCGGCATGTCCAGGCCCTGCACGTCGAAGTTGCGTATCGTCGGGAGGAAGCCCACGGGCGAGTCGATGGCGCCGGCAGTGCCGTCGCAGCGCTCGAACATCCACTTGAGCACGCGGGCGTTCTCGGCGTAGCCCGGCCAGAGGAACTTTCCCTCGGCGTTCCGCCGGAACCAGTTCACGTGGAATATCTTAGGCAGCGACAGCGCCGGATTCCTGGCGAAGGAGAGCCAATGGGCGAAGTAGTCGCCGATATTGTAGCCGCAGAAGGGGAGCATCGCGAAGGGATCGCGCCTGAGGCGCCCCACCTGCCCCGCCGCGGCGGCCGTCGTCTCGCTCGAGAGGCTGGCGCCGAGGAAGACGCCGTGCTCCCAGGATCGCGCCTCGTAGACGAGGGGCTCCGTGGTGGACCGCCTGCCGCCGAAGATTATGCCCGATATCGGAACGCCCGAGGGCGAGTCCCAGTCCTCGTCCAGCGAGGGGCAGGAGGAGACAGGCACGGTGAACCGGGCGTTCGGGTGGGCGAGCGGCCCCAAGGCGGGGTCGGCCTCCGCGGAGGCGTCCCTGGCCCTGCCCTTCCAGTCTATCGTGCCCGCAGGGGCGTCGAAGCCGATGCCCTCCCACCAGATGTCGCCGTCGGGCGTCAGGGCGCAGTTGGTGAATATGGCGTCGCGCTCGGTGCACTTCATCGCGTTCACGTTGCTCTTGGGCGAGGTGTAGGGCGCCACCCCGAAGAATCCGGCCTCGGCGTTTATGGCGTAGAGCCTGCCGTCAGCGCCGAAGCGCATCCAGGCGATGTCGTCGCCGACGGTCTTCACCGTCCAGCCGGGCAGGGCCGACCGCAGCATCGCGAGGTTGGTCTTTCCGCAGGCAGAGGGGAAGGCGCCGGCGAAATAGCGCTTTCGCCCCTCGGGGTTGGTCACGCTCAACACCATCATGTGTTCGGCGAGCCAGCCCTCGTCGCGGGCGACGGCCGAGGCGATCCTCAGCGCGAAGCATTTCTTGTTCAGGAGCGCGTTCCCGCCGTAGCCGGAGCCGTAGGACCAGATGGCGCGCTCCTCGGGGAAGTGCGCGATCGCCATCCGCTCGGGGTCGCAGGGCCATCCCTCGAGGCAGGCCGCCGGCGGCTCTCGCCTCCCGCAGGAATGGAGGCAGCGCACGAATTCGCCGGAGGCGCCCAGGGCTTTCAAGACCGGGGCGCCCGTCCTCGTCATGAGATGCATGTTGACGGCGACGTAGGCTGAATCCGTGACCTGGACGCCGATCCTGGACAGGGGGCTCCCGACGGGACCCATGGAATAGGGCACGACGTACATCGTCCGCCCCCTCATGGACCCGCGGAAGAGGGGCAGGAGCCGGGCCTTCATAGCGCCCGGATCTACCCAATGGTTGGTGGGGCCGGCGTCGCCCTCGAAAGTCGAGCAGATGAAGGTCTTCTCCTCCACGCGGGCGGTATCGGCGGGATCCGTCTCAGCGAGGTAGGAATGGGGCCGCTTTTCATCGGAGAGCTTCCGGAAGGTGCCTGACCGCACCAGCCGGGCGCAGAGCGCATCGTACTCGGGCAGGGTTCCCGCGTAGACCTCGATTTCGTCAGGTTCGCAGAGCGTCGCCATTTCCCTCACCCAGGCCTCCAGGCCGGGATGATCGAATCTGGGAATCGTCACCGTTCTCCCCCTCGATGTGTGTGCTTATTCCATGATTACACCCACATTGGAGAGTTGGCAAGGTCATTTCAACATGCATTATGTCGTTTTGATAAATGAAACTAAAGTTGTAGCGAGCGCGCCAAAACCGTCAGCCGGCGACCTCGACGCGCCTGTACATGGCGGCGGCGAAACCTTTTCGCTTTTTCTCGCCGAGGCGCTGCATGCCCGAAGGCTTGGCCTTGTCGAAGCGGGCGATCGCCGTGGCCGTCCCGGCGGCGACGCCGGCCGCGCCCGCCTTGGCCGCCTTCGAGAGGAAGCCCCAGGCTGGGGAGACATCGTCGTATTCGGGTATCTCGTCTGGGTTCCAGAGTATGGCGTCGTAGCGGGCTTCGGGCTCGGCGGAAAGATCGACCGCGGAGAGGGGCAGGTATTCGGGAACGGGCGCTCCCTGCGCCTCAAGGTTCGCCGCGGCGGCGAGAAGGGCGAGGAAGTCGCGCGACAGGGCGTGGATGCGCGCGGGGCCGAGGGCCGCGCGCGCCCAGAGGGCGGAGAGCCCTATGCCCGGCTCCGCGACGAGGAAGTCCCGCACGAGGCAGCCCGCGCAGGCTTTCTCGAGAGCCTCGATGGAGAGCTCGGTGGCGAAGCTCGCGGTATCGAACTCCGGAAGGCCCTGGAAGCCGGAGACCTTCGCCTTGTAGCGCCCGAGCCGCCGCTCGCCGCCCGACCTGCGGTAGGGGGCGAGGCGAGCCTTCGCGTCGACGACTGGCGCCGCGTCGACGAGCGGCGATACTTCGACGAGGGCCGCGGCTTCGCCGCCCGCCGCCGGCCGCCCTTCCGCCGCTGGAGCCGCCGCTCCGGCGCCGGCCGGAGGCGCGGCCTTCTCGAGCACGAAGACCGTGTGCCCCTTCCCCGCCGCGCGCTTCACGAGGGCGAGGCCCGGGGCGGCGGCGCACCAGCCGTCGGCGAGAGGTGCCAGGGTGTTGACGATGACGAAAGCGAGGCGGCCGCCGGGATTCAGCAGGGAACCCGCGCAGGCGCGCACGAAGCGCTCCAGGATCGCGGGCCCAGCCTTGGCGGGCACGTTGGAGGCTACGAAGTCGTAGGGTCCGAGAGGATCGGCTTCGCCGAGGAGGCCCGGCGCTATCAGCACGTCCACCGTCCTGGGCTCGTTGTTCTTGTGCTTGGGCGCCCGCTTGGCGATCGGCTCGGCCTCGGCGCCGTCGATGCCGAAGCGCCGGGCGGCGATGCCGTTCCGCCAGCAGTTGCGCTCGGCGAAGGCGCAAGCCAGAAGGTCGCGGTCGCGGAGCACCACCTTGGCCGAGGGGCAGGAGGCGGCGAGCGAAACGCCGATTATCCCCGTTCCGCAGCCAGCGTCCAGTATGGACTCGGCCCGCGCGAGCGCCTCGTCGTGGGCGATCTCCTTGAGGAGGAAGCGGGTGCCGGTGTCTATGGCGAAGGAGGAAAAGAGCGCGTGGGAGAGGTCGAAATTGAGCCGGGCTCCCCGATAAGCGAACTCCACCGTCTTGTTGACGAGGGGCTGCAGGTCGATCATGGTCACCGCCTTCCGGGGAGGCCCCGCTCGAGGGAGGGGGGCTTCAGTTGTTCACCCGCTCCACGTAGTCGTTGGATTCGGTGTTGACGAGAATGCGCTCGCCCTGCTTGATGAAGAGGGGAACGCGGACCACGAGGCCGGTCTCGGTGGTGATCGGCTTGGTGGCGCCGGAGACGGTGTCGCCCTTGACGTAGTTCTCGCTCTCGACGACGGTGAAGATCATCTTGTACGGGATCTTGATGTCGATGGCCTCGCCTTCCCACATGACCAGCGTGTAGGTCTCGCCATCCTTGAGGTAGGGCTTCTTCTCCGCATGGACTTCCATGGAGACGCCGAACTGCTCGAAGGTCTCATTGTTCATGAACATGAAGTTCTCGCCGTCGGAGTACTGGTACTGGCAGTCGACGAGGTCCACCTGGGCGTCCTCGACGTAGTCAGCGGTCTTGATGGTCTGGGTGATCACGTTGCCGGACTTGAGGCTCTTGGCCTTGACCCTGGCGAAAGCGGAGCCCTTGCCGGGGCTCACGAATTCCCTGTCGACCACGATGTGAGGATTCCCGTTGATCAGAAGGCAGGTTCCTAAATTGATGTCGCCGCCGCGAACCATGGTAATTTCCTTTTATTGCCCGCCGTAGGGGCGCTGCAACAAGTCTATAAAGGATAGAGGCTGGAAAACGCCGCTTTATTTCGCATTCATTGTAGTGCAAACCATGGCGCGATGTAAAGATACGTCCACAAGACTCCGGATAGGCTCGAGGAGCTGGGCGCGGCGGCAAGGACGGCCGTTCCCTTCGGTGGAACCG
>JAJTBU010000069.1 GCA_021286735.1 bacterium | reverse complement strand
GTCCGGACCCGCAACATCGCCATCAGAGCGGGCCGCTCGGGGCCGGGATGGCTGTGCCCGGCGCTGTCCGACACCCGGAACGAAGGAAACGAGAAGACGTTTGCCGTCACATCGGTTATGATCATCGTAGCCTCTCAAGCGATATAAGTCATCATACAAGTAATTCTCTTATATAATGACTTTTCGGTTTTGTCCAATACAATTTTCAAAAAAGATTATATTTTTGTTAAATAATTGTATCATAAACAATAAAAAATTTAGTATCATTTTTCTGTCGACAAAATTTCGATATTGTGCCTATAATAATCTGTAGGTCATCTTACAAGTTGATCAGATTTGACAACGACATGGCATCGGATATAATAGCCTGCGAGGATACGGTGAGCGAGGAAAACAGTATCGACAATCATAGCCTGCGGCGACGCGAATCCCTGAGCGGGGAAGTCAAGCGGATACTCTCCGACCGCATCGCCGCGGGGCGCTACCCCATCGGCAGCCGCCTCCCCAGCGAGTCCGAGATGATCGCCGAGTTCAATGTCAGCAGGACGGTCATAAGGGAAGCCATCGCCAACCTCAAGGCGAGCGGCATGGTCAAGACCGTCCAGGGCTCGGGAGCCTTCATCACCCGCCCCGAGCGGCCCGCCGCCTTCGAGATCGAGGAGACCGTCAACCTCAGCGCGGCTCAAGAGCTGGTCGGCATCATGGAGCTGCGGATCGGGCTGGAAGTCGAGTCGGTGGCCCTCGCCGCGAGGCGGAGGAACGCGGAACAGCTTGCCCTGATGCGGGAGGCTCTCCATGTCTTCGAAGTCTGCCTCGAGGCGGGCGACTTCAGCGTGGCGGCCGGCGAGCGCTGCGCCGAGGCTGACATCGCCTTCCACCGCGCCGTTTCGGAGGCGACCGGCAACCTGCATTTCCTGCGCCTCTACAATTATCTCAGCGAATACATGCTCTCGCGGAGCCACATGCGCGCGATCAAGTTCGGCGGCGGCTCGGCCGAGGAATACATGCGCCGCACGGTGGGAGAGCACGTCAAGATTTTCGCGGCGATCGAGGCGGGCGACTCCGACAGCGCGCGGGCGGCCCTCTACCTGCACCTGGCGGGGAGCAGGGACCGCCTGATCAAGCTTATCAAGCCGCAGTCGTAGGCGAACCCGCTTGCGCCGGGCGCCCAGCCAGATTATCATCCCCGACCAGCCAAGCAAGGGGAGCTTCGATGATTCGACTGACCAAGCGCGTCTTTACCGACCTCGCCATCTACATGATCGGTTTCGGCATCGTGATAGGGATTTGCTTCCCCGTCTTCCTCAGCCTGCTCGGCGTTTCGACCGAGCTGACATACGCCCCCTGGTTTTTCGCCATATGCATCGCCGCCGGCATCCTCGTGGGCCTGGTGAACATCCTGCTCGCGCACAATGTCGTCGGGAAGCGGATCGGGCTCCTCGTCGACAAGATGAGCTACATCTCGAACCACTTGGGGAAGGACCGGCACGAGGACATCGTCCGCGACTGCAAGCCGGGCGAGTGCCTCATCGAGGTGGACTCGTCCGACGTGCTCGGCGAGAGCGCCCGATCCTACAACAACCTCGTCACTTCGCTCTTCGCCTCGATCAAGTCCGAACTGATGGTGCGGGAGTTCACTTCCATGCTGACCCTCAGGCTCGAGCTGGAGGATCTCGCGCAGGCGGCCCTGCCCGCCCTCTTCGAAGCCACCTCCACCGAGGCCGGCGCCGTCATTATGGAAAAGGAAGGCGACCTTGTGCTCGTCGCGTCCCACCGCATCGCGAATACGGACAGGCTGATGGACGGCGACATCGTGCGCGAAGCCGTGAAGAGCAGGAAGAGGGCGATCATCGATGTTCCCGCGGACCTCGTCATCGAGAGCGCCCTGGTGGACTTTACTCCGCGCGCCGTCTGGGTCGAGCCCCTCCTGTACCACGACGTCGCGTTGGGCGTCATCATCCTGGCGTCGGCCTCGCCGATCTCGAACGAGGCCGTCCACTTCGCCGACCTCGTGAACGCCAGCCTGGCGGTGGCCTTTTCAAACGCGCTCACCTACGACAAGCTCCAGCAGCTCGCGGCCAACGACTCGCTCACCGGCATGTTCAACCGCCGCTTCGGCATGGCGCGGCTCCAGGAAGAATACGGCCGCGCGCTCCGCTCTGGCTCGCCCGTCGGCGTCTGCATCTTCGACCTGGACCACTTCAAGCGCGTGAACGACACCTACGGGCACCCGACGGGCGACAAGGTGCTCGTCCACGTGGCCAAGATCCTCCGCGGCGCGCTCCGCGAAGGCGACATCGCCCTGCGCTACGGCGGCGAGGAGTTCATGGCCGTCCTGCCGGGCGCCTCGGTCACCGACTGCTACGAGATCGCCGAACGGGTGCGCAGGCTCGTCGCCGAGACCACCTTCCAGCACGGCTCCAACGCTGTGTCTCTGACGATCTCCGGCGGCGCGGCCGCCTGGCCCGATTTCGACGCATCCTCGGCCGACGCACTGGTCCGCCGCGCCGACGAGGCCCTCTACAAGGCCAAGGAAGGCGGCAGGAACAGGATCATCGCGTACTGAAGCGGCGAGCCGTCGCGACCTTGCATTCGCGCCCGATCCCTCTATACTTTCCTCATGCTTGATCACCCCGAAGACAGCGCCGCCCGCGCTCCGCTCGACGCGCGGCTGGTGCGCGAGCTCTGGTCCAGGACCTACAACACCCAGGGCAAGCCCGACTGGTCCCACATCTACCCCTACTACCACCCCGATATCGTCTTTCAGGACACTATCCAGCGCGTCGAGGGCAAGGACGACTTCATCGCGCTCTGCGAGCGCCTGACCGACCGCTGCCAGGAGCTCAGGATGGAGCTCCACAAGGTCTGCGGCGACGGCGGCTCGTTCTTCATCCAGTGGACCATGACGATGATCTTCAAGAAATCGCCGCCCACGCCGCTGAAAGGCTGCACCGCGCTGACCCTGCATCCCGATGGGCGCATCGTTTCCCAGCGCGATTACTACGACCTCTGGGGCGACATCTTCGACAACATTCCCTGGTTCCATAAAAAATACCGGGCCTTCATGCGCCGCGTGTTCGGCTGACGCTCAAGGAGAAAGACGATAAAACGTCCATTGCCCGATGAACTGCGATTTTTAGAGAACAAGCGCAAGCCCCAGCGCACGACGGACGCCTCGCTCGCAGGGAAGCGCTGCGTCGTGACCGGCGCCACTTCGGGCGTCGGCATGGCCGCCGCCGAGCGCCTGGCCGCGGCGGGAGCCGACCTCGTCCTAGTCTGCCGCGACCGCGCCAAGGCCGAGCGGGTGCGCGCCGAAATCCTCGCGGGGCGCGGGCGCGGCGCGGACATCGGCATCGTAGCCGCCGATTTCTCCGACCTCGAAACGGTGCGGAACGCCGCGGCCGAGCTGCTCGCCTCCTGCCCTCGAATCGACATCATCGTCAATTCGGCGGGCATGCACTCGACCACGCGCCGGCTGACGACGGCTGGCCACGAGCTGGTCTTCTGCGTCAACCACCTGGCGCCCTTCCTGCTGACGAGCCTCCTCCTCGAGCGGATTAAGGCGAGCGCGCCTTCCAGGATCGTCATGGTGAACTCGGAAGGGCACCGCTTCGGCGGCCTCGATCTCGACGACCTCGACTGGAGCCGCCGACATTACACCGGCCTGCGCTCCTACGGCGCGTCTAAAATCGCACAACTTCTCGTCTTGCCCGAGTTCGCGCAACGTCTCGCGGGCTCCGGCGCGACGATCAACGCGATGCATCCCGGCGACGTGCGCAGCAATATCGGCCAAAACAATGGATTTCTGTACCGGGCTTTCAAGACCGTGGTGATCGATCGCTTCCTGAAGGACCCCGCAATTTCGGGCGAGGCCATCTATTGGCTCGCGGCGGCGCCGGAAGCGGAGGGCGTGAGCGGCAAATATTTCTACTTGACGATCGAGGAGAAGCCGGCCGCCCACGCCGTGGACGGCGCCTTGGGTAAGCGGGTGTGGGAGCTGAGCCGCTCGCTGGTCGGGCTGGCCTAGCCGCGGCCGCGGCGGCTTCACGCCGCAGCCTGTCGCCGCGGCTCGCGGCCGCGGCTTCGTTCGCCCCGCTAGAGCCGCCCTTTTTTCGCGGCGGCCAGGATCGCGTCGGCGGCGAGCTTCCCCGTAAGGCTGGAGATCGGAAGGCCCGAGGGACTGAAGGTCCACTGCCCCGCCTGCCAAACGCCGGGTATCGGCGTCTGCACCGAGCGCGCCACCTTGGGCAGATCGTGGACGGCGGGCATGCCGTCGTTGGTGAAGGCCCAGCCCGTGATCGCGCCATCGGCATTGCCGGTATAGCGCTCGATCGAAAGCGGCGTGGAGACGAAACGATCCTCGACGGCCGCGGCCAGCCCGGGGAAAACCGAGCCATTCAAAATACCGATTATCTGCCTGGACGCCGCTTCCTTGAATTCCTCGTACCAGCCCTCGTCGGCGATGCGCCGCACAACGTCATAATCCATGAGCGAGCTCACGATGGCGCCGGTCTTGCCCGCGGGCGCCATGCTCGGGTCGCGCAAGACAGGGAATGAGATTTCGAAGGTCGTGAGATCGAGATAGCGCATCGCGAGGGCGAATATTTCTTCCTTGCCCGCGCCCTCGAGCCCGGTCTGGCGCCCCCAGGCTTCCAGGCCCGCGATATCCATCGCGTGGAGGCCCTCGAGGCTCGGCGTATAGAAGAGGTGGGGGCTCGCGCGTTCGGCGAACCAGGATGGTTCGAGGCCCACGGCGAGGCAGAGCGTGAAGATGGAATCGCCGCCGCGCTTGCCGGCGATATCGGCGGCCTTGGCCCTGACGCGCGCGGTCGCATCGTCATCGCCGAGGGCGGATAGATCCAGGCTCCGGTACAGCGCTTTCTGGTCGGCGGCCCAGACGAGGCCGTCGTAGGAATGCCCGGCTCCGCTCGAGTCCACCACGCGGCCGCCGGAATCTCCGCCCGCGCCGCCTTTTCCGTGCGCGCCTGCGATTCTATCGCGAGGTATGATTTTCGCGATGCTCAGTCCCGTCCTGATCGTACCGCCCTTCTCGAGGATATAGCGCTCGAGCGCGGCGGACAGGCTCCCCGTGCCGCCCTTGGGATAGCGGTAGTCGAGATAAAGCGTGAAATAGCTCAGCGCGAAATAAGTCGGCGTCTTTCGGAAAAAGTGCTGCGCGAGCAGGTCGACCAGCGCCCGGTTGGAAGTGAAGCGTTCGAGGTATTCGTCCACGGGTCCATGGAGCTTGGCGACCTTGGGCATCGTGCGGATGTATTTAAACAGCCAGGGCAGGAGGGTCCGGAATACATACCCCGGGTCGGTCATCGTATCCAGGAAAAGCGGGTTGTCGATCCCGTACAGCACGTCCAGATAGTCCATCACCTTGGCGATTTCGGCGACGATGGCCTCGATATCAGCGCGGTTCGCGGGAAAGATGCGGCAGAGCAGCTCGCGATAGTCCGCCAGGCTTTGGCGCGAGCCGAGCCTCGTCAGCTCGCTCCCGAAACCCACCGACACCTGGCTCGGCAGGAATTCCACCTCGATTCCCAGCTGCTTGAGCATGGGCGCGACGATGCCGGAATTCTCGATGGCCCTGATCCCGCCGTCCCACACGTAGCCGCCGCGCTCGAAGGAATTGACGAGTCCGCCCACCTTCGCTTCTTTCTCGAAAAGAGTCACGTTCGCGCCGGCCCTGCAGAGGTAGGCCGCGGCAGTCAGCCCCGCCATACCCCCGCCCGCCACGATTATCGTCTTTGTCATGGTGCGCTCCCGCATGTTCCGTAAATCAGATGTACCCAGCATTGAAATATGCGGTACAGCGGTTGTCAACTGATCTTCGGAAACCAGCCCCGCGTCCGCTTGGCGATCGCCACGAGCGAGAGCATGACGGGCACCTCGGTCAGCACGCCGACCACCGTGGCCAGCGCCGCCCCCGAGGATAGCCCGAAGAGGCTGATCGCCACCGCCACGGCCAGCTCAAAGAAATTCGACGCGCCGATCATGCCCGCGGGAGCCGCGATCTCGTAGGGCACCTTCCAGAGCCTCGCCCAGCCGTAGCCGATGGCGAAGATCAGGTAGGTCTGCAGCACGAGGGGAACGGCGATCAGCAGTATCGCCAGCGGGTTCGCGAGAATCGTCTCGCCCTGGAAGGCGAAGAGGATGACCAAGGTCAGGAGGAGCCCCGCCTCGGTGATGCCGTCGAACTTTTTCAGGAACACCGACTCGAACCACTCTTTGCCGCGCCGCTTGATCAGCCGAACCCGGGTTATCGCGCCCGCGCCCAAGGGAATCACCACGAAGAGCAGCACCGAGAGGAGGAGCGTGTCCCAGGGCACCCGCACGTCGCTCACGCCGAGGAGGAAGGCGACGATGGGCGTGAACGCGACCAGGATGACGAGGTCGTTGACGGCCACCTGCACGACGGTGTACCCCGCGTCGCCGTCGGAGAGATAGGACCAGACGAAGACCATGGCCGTGCAGGGCGCCGCGCCGAGGAGCACGGCCCCCGCCAGGTATTCGGTCGCCAGCCCGGACGGGATGAGCGCCTTGAACGCGACTTTGAGGAAAAACCAGGCGAGGGCGTACATCGTGAAGGGCTTGATGAGCCAGTTGACGACGAGCGTGATCGCGAGCCCCTTGGGCTTCTTGCCCGCGTTCCTGATGCTCGAGAAGTCGACCTTGAGCATCATGGGGTAGATCATCAGCCAGATGAGGACCGCGACGGGAATCGATACCCTGGCGTATTCGAACCGGCCCAGGAAAGCCGGGACGCCGGGCAGGAAATACCCGATCGCCACGCCCAGCGCGATGCAGAGCGCGACCCACAGCGACAAGTATTTGGCGAAGAAGCCGATGCCGGGCTTCGCGGCGGGTTTAGGGGCCGATTTCGCCTGGACTTTCATACCCCCTCCTTTTTATAGCGCGACGAACTTGCCGTCTGTCAGGTAGGCCTTCACCTGTTCCTTGGTGAGCACCCGCCCGGCGCTTTTAACCTTGCCGTCGATCGCGAGGGCGGGCGTGGACATCACGCCCATGGTGGCGATAGCGCCCATGTCCGATATTTTCTCGACCACGGCGTCCAAGCCAAGCTCGCTCACCGCCTCGCGGACATGCTGCTCGAGCAGCTTGCACTTCTGGCACCCCATTCCCACTATTTGCACCGTCATTGAAAGACTCCTTATGCGACGAATAAAAATCCGAGCGCGTTGAAAGTATACCCGATGATGATGATCCCGACGGTCACGATTCCGATGAAAGCGCCCAGCAGCCTCGGCTTGACCACTTTCTTGAGCATGATCATGGAGGGAAGCGAGAGCGCCGTCACGGCCATCATGAAGGAGAGGATCGTGCCGATGCCGACTCCCTTGGCGAAGAGCGCCTCGGCGATGGGGATCGTGCCGAAGATGTCCGCGTACATGGGGACGCCCACCAGGGTGGCGAGGATCACAGAGAAGGGCTTGTCCTGCCCGAGCACTGTCTGGATCCACGCCTCGGGAATCCAGTTGTGTATGAGGGCGCCGATGCCCACGCCCGCGATCACGTAGGGCCACACTTTTTGCAGCGTCGCCAGCATCTGCTCCTTGGCGTAGAGGAGGCGGTCCGCGCGGCTCAGCTCGGGCTCGGAGATGTCGATGGCGCCGGCGGGCGCGGCGAACTTCTCGACGTATTTCTCCATGCCGAGCCGGTCGAGGATGGTGCCGCCAGCGATCGCGAGCAGGAGCCCGACGACGACGTAGGCGATGGCGATCTTGAGCCCGAAGGCGCCGATGAGCAGGACCAGGGCACCCAAGTCCACCAGGGGCGAGGAGATCAGGAAGGAGAAGGTAACGCCCACGGGGAGCCCGGCATTGGTGAAACCGATGAAGAGGGGAATGGACGAGCAGCTGCAGAAGGGCGTCAGCGTTCCGAGCAGGGCGCTCGCGGCGTTGGCGCCGATCCCCTTGAAGCCTCCAAGGATCCGCTTGGTGCGCTCGGGCGGGAAGTGGCTCTGGACGTAGGAGATGATGAAGATCAAAACCGACAGGAGTGTCAGGATCTTGATCGTGTCGTAGAGGAAGAAACGAAGGCTGCCGCCGAGCCGTTTCGCGGTGTCGATCCCGGCGACGGCGAGCAGCGCGCCGACAACGTCGTCGAGCCAGCGCATGCCCAACACCTGCGCCTGCAGGAAGTTCCAGATCACCTGCACAGGAGGGCTTCCTCGCCGGCGGCGGCAAAGGCCGCGTCCGTTTCCGCGGCCGGCGACGGGGCCGTGAATTCATCGAGCAGGCGCTTCGCGCGCTCGCGGCCCTCGGGCGACAGGGAATAATATGTCCACTTGCCTTCCTGCCTGCACCGCACCATGCCGCTCTCGCAGAGGATCTTCATGTGGTGCGACAAGGTTGACTGCCCTATGTCCAGGTTCTTGAGGAGGACGCAGGCGCAGCGCTCCCCGGCCTTGAGCTGCTCCAGAATGGCGATTCTGTTCTCGTCGCAGAGCGCCTTGAAGACCCGCGCGCACTCGACATATTTCGATTCCATGCGATGCCTCATATATCGACAATTTTCGATATGAAACTAACCCACAAATCGATGTTTGTCAATATGAGACTTTGGCGCGAACAGATGAGCTGATATCGTCGAAACGATTAGATCTTCTTCCCGCCGTGCGATAGCGCCCGCAGAAGCAATGAAGCGCGCCCCTGCCCCGCTTTGTAAAGTTTCCCCTGGAGGAGCAGCGCCTCGACCTTGAGCGAGCGCAGGTCCGCGGGCCGCAGGGACAGCGGGTCGCGATTCAGGAGAACCATGTCGGCCGACTTGCCGGCTTCGAGGCTGCCGCGCTCCTTTTCGTCGAAGGCGCCACGCGCAGCGTTGCGCGTGTATAGGTTGAGCGCTTCCTGAATCGTGAGCGACTCGCCGGCGACGTAGTGGTTGCAGGCCGCCCAGATTCCCTCGATGGGGTCGGGCACGGTGCAAGGCGCGTCCGAGCCTCCCGAAAGCTCGATGCCCAGGTCGGTCATCGTCCTGAGGGGAGAGATGTCGAAGGCCCGCGCGCCCATGATCGACTCGATATATTCGAGCGGCTCCTGCTCCCACTGCAGGAAGGCCGGCTGGACCGCGATCCTGATGCCGAGCCTGGCGCAAGTTTCCATGCCGCGCGGGGTGGGCAGGCAAGCGTGGATGATGGTGTGGCGGTGATCTTCGCGCGGGCGGTCCGCTAGGGCGCCCGCGAGCGCGGCGACGGCCTGGTCGAAGGCGGCGTCGCCTATCGCATGCATCTCGATCTGGAGCCCGTGCCGGTTCGCCTCCCGGCAGAAGGCGCCGACCTGATCGTCCGAATAGTAGAGCACGCCCCTGGCCGCTTCCGGCGGCAGGCCGGCCGAAGCCGCGTACGGCGCGAGCATGGCGGCGTCCGCGCAGCCGAAGCAGCCGTCGAGCGCCGTGGCGAAGCAGCCGCCGATGCGCGGGAGGCGCCGCTTCAGCACCTTGCCCACGTCCATGGTCTGGAAAAAGATTCTATAGGCTAGCGGGTTCGCGAGCCCGCGCGCGAAGAGGCTTTCAAGCGTGACATCCATGTCGGCGGGAAAGCCGATGCCCG
>JAJTBU010000068.1 GCA_021286735.1 bacterium | reverse complement strand
GCGGTCATGACGGGCTGGCGCATGCCGCCGGAGACCTGGTGCGGATACTGGTCGATGCGCTTTTCCGGCGCGGGAATGCCGGCCAGCTTGAGCATCTCGATCGCCTTCGCCTTGGCGGCCTTCTTGTCCAGGCCCTGATGGAGGACGATCGTCTCGATCATCTGGGTGGAGACCTTCAGGAAGGGGTTCAGGGAGGTCATCGGGTCCTGGAAGATCATCGAAACCTTGTTTCCGCGGATCTTGCGCAGGTCGTGGGCCGGGATCTTGAGCAGATCCTGTCCGCGATAGAGCACCTCGCCGCCGGCGATCTTGCCCGGGGGCGTGGGGATCAGGTTGATGATGGACAGGTTCGTGACGCTCTTGCCCGAGCCGGACTCGCCGACTATGCCGAGCGTCTCGCCCTTGTGAAGGTCGAAGCTTACGCCGTCGACGGCCTTTACGACGCCTTCGTCGACGGTGAAATAGGTTTTCAGGTCCTTGACCTGAAGGATGACTTCATCGGTCATTGTGTGCGGCTCCTTGCTCAGGTTCTATTCTTGCTCTGCGGATCCAGGGCGTCGCGCAGGCCGTCTCCCAGGAAGTTCATGCAGAACAGGAAGATAGTCATGGCGACCGCCGGACCCAGGAGCTGCCAGGTCGAGAATTCCATGGCCTTGACCCCCTCGGACACCAGGGTTCCCCAGGACGCGTCGGGGGCCGACACGCCGAGGCCGAGGAAGGACAGGAAGGACTCGTTCATGATGAAGCTGGGCAGGGACAGACTGGTGAACACGATGATGACGCCGAGGGCGTTGGGCAGCAGGTGCCGGAAGATGATCCTGCCCGGGCTCGCGCCCATGGAGCGCGCCGCCTCGACGAACTCGGAGTTCTTCAGGCTGATGATCTGGCCGCGGACCACGCGGGCGATCGTCAGCCAGGACACGAGGGCGATGGCGATGAAGAGGATCACGAAACTCCCCCTCGCCTTCTCGCCGATCATGGCCATGATGATGATGACCATCAGCATGTAGGGCAAGCCGTACATGATATCGACGAAACGCATCATCAGGTTGTCGATCCAGCCGCCCAGGTAACCGGCGATGGCGCCGAAGAGGATGCCCACCAACGTGGCGGTGAGCGTGCCCACGATGCCGATCGACAGGGAGATCCTGCCGCCGTAGATGATTCTGGCCAGCATGTCTCGGCCGAGGTCGTCGGTGCCGAGGATATAGACCTTCTTGGCGTCGGGGCTGGTGGCCAGTTCGGCCTTGACCCGCTCGAGCTCCTGCTTCTGGAAATCGAGTTCGCGCTGCAGGGGGTCGGCCGAGGCGGCCGTATCGGTGCCGGCTCCGCCGAAGTTCAGCGAGAAGGACTGGTTCGGATCGACCACGCCCTCGGTGGGCACGGTTTCAGCCGCGGGGCCGAAGTTGAAGCCCGTGGAAGGATTGTAGCCCGTCTGGCTCTCGGTCTCCTTGTGGGACTTGATCGTCTTCTCGAGATCCGCGATGCGGCCCTCGAGCTTGGCCACGACCAAGGCGCCCGCCGGCTTGAAAGAGGGCGGCAGGGTGGCGTTGGAGAGGATCTGCTCTTTGTAGTCGTTGATGATCCTGAACTTGGTCAGCAGGGGGGCCGAGAGCGTCACGAGGGCGTAGAAGCCGACGAGATAGAGGCTCACCAGGGCCATCTTGTTCTTGCGCAGGCGTTTCCAGGCATCGGCCCACAGGGAGACTGGCTTCATAACCTGGTTGAATTCGTTGACCGCCGACTGCGCTTTCTTGGTATTGTCGCTCATGGCTGGCTCCTACTTGTAAGAAATGCGCGGATCGAGGAATCCGTAGACGATATCGACGATCAAGTTCGCCATGATCAGGATGATGGAGTACACCACGACCTCACCCATGATCAGGGTGTAGTCGCGGTTGATGGCGGACTGGATGAAGGGCCTGCCGATACCGGGAACCAGGAAGACCGACTCGATGACCACCGACCCGGTGACGATGCCGGAGAAGGCCGGTCCCAGATAGGTGACAACGGGGAGAAGGGCGCCCTTGAGCACGTGCTTCCACACGACGACCGATTCCTTGAGCCCCTTGGCGCGGGCCGTGCGGATGTAGTCGGAGCGCAGCACCTCGAGGATGGAGGCGCGGGAAAGCCGGGCGATGTAGGCGAAATAGGGGAAGGAGAGCGTAATCGCGGGAAGGACGACCGCCTTCCAGCCGTGGACTGAAATCCACTGCCCCATAGGCAAGAGCTTGAGCTTCATGCCTATGAAAAGCTGCAGCACCGGTCCCATGACGAAGAGCGGTACCGAAATGCCGACGACGGCGACCGAAACCGCCACGTAGTCGGGCCACTTGTTCTGCTTCAGCGCCGAGACGATGCCCACCGACACGCCGGATGCCACCGCGAGAAGCAGGGACGTGATGCCCAGCGTCATCGAAACGGGAAGGCCCTGATCGATGATCTCGTTGACCGTGACGTCGCGATAGCGGAACGAGGGGCCGAGATCCCAGCGGATGATGTCGCCAAGGTAGCGGAGGTACTGCTTGCCGAGAGGATCGTCCATGTGGTACCGCTTGAGAAGGTTCTGGAGTATCAACTCCGGAACATCTTTTTCCCGTGCGAACGGGCCGCCCGGAGCCAGCCTGATCATGAAGAAGCTCAGCGTGACGATGATGAGCAGCGTGGGGATCAGGCTCAGCACTCTCCGAATGAAATAACGCGCCATTCGGATTCACTCCTTTCTGGATTCACCCATGCGAAAACCGCGCTGGAAGGCCCAGCGCCAACGACGCGCACGGGGGAAATGGTTGGGATGGACTTAAGAACATCGTTAGTCTCAAGAAATGATATTATACCTCCAACCCGTGAAACTTGCTAGGGCTAATTTTCGCGCGCGCGATTCCGCGAATAAAAAAGGCCGGAGCGTCGCCGCTCCGGCCTCGTTCACGAATGCTTCAATCCGCGCTTACTGCTTGGGGCGGACGAACTTCCAGGGGTGCTGGTTCATCGGGTTCGGGTACCAGCCCTCCCACTTGTTGAGGTCGATCATGTTCTGCGTGACATAGAAGTAGAGGGGGAGAATCGCCATGTCGTCGTCGATGAGGACCTTCTCGGCGTCGCCGAGGGCCTTCATGCGCTCGGCGCCGGAGGTGACCTTCGCCTTGTTGATGAACTCGTCGTACTTCTTGTTGGAATAAAGACCGTCGTTCTGGGTGCCGCCGGTGATCCACATGTCGCTGAAGGTCGACGGATCGAGATAGTCGGCGATCCAGCCGGCGCGGGCGATGTCGAAGTTGTGGGACTGGGACCTGGTGTCGAGGTAGGTGCCCCACTCCTGGTTCACGAGAGCGACGTCGATGCCGAGGTTGTTCTTCCACTGGGACTGGACGAACTCGGCGATCTTCTTGTGGCTCGCGCTGGTGTTGTAGAGGATGGAGAACGAGGGGAAGCCCTTTCCGCCCGGGAATCCGGCGTCAGCGAGGAGCTTGCGCGCGGCTTCGGGATTGAAGGCGAAGCCCTTGGCGGGGGTGTAGCCGGTGCTCGGCGGGACGAAGGAGTCCGCGGGAACCTGGCCGCCCTTGGTGACCTGGCTGACGAGGGCGTTCTTGTCGACGGCCATGGCCAGCGCCTTGCGGACGCGGGCGTCGTCGAGCGGCTTGCGGGTCACGTTGATGATGTAGTAGTAGGTGCCGTACTCGGGAGCGACGTGGAAGTTCTTGTCGAGCTTGATCTGATCCATGAGCTCGAGAGGAACGGTGTCGATCCAGTCGGCGGCGCCGGACTTGTAGAGGTTGTAGCCGACGTTGACGTCATCGTTGGCGAGGAAGGTGACCTGCTTGAGGCCGACGTTCTTGGCATCCCAGTACTTGGGGTTCTTCACGACGACGACGCGCTCCTGGGGCTTCCACTCCTTGAGCACGAACGGTCCGTTGGACACCCAGTTCTCGGCCTTCACCCAGTTGTTGCCGTACTTCTCGATCGCATGGATCGGGACGATGGCGAACGCGTAGTGCACGACCATGTCGGGGAAGAAGGGGGTCGGGCCGACGAGCTTGACCTCGAAGTGGGTCTTGTCGACGGCGCGGATCTTCACCGCATCGGGGCCGGCCTTGCCGGAGAGGTATTCCATGCCGCCCTCGATGTAGGAGGCGGGGAGGTCGGCGTACTGGAAGGCGTTCTTGGGATCCATCTTCCTGAGCCAGGACTTCACGCAGGTGTCGGCGGTGATGGGGGTGCCATCCGACCAGGTCGCGTCGCGGAGTTCGAACGTGATGGTCTTGTAATCCTTGCTGAAGGTCCAGCTCTTGGCCAGACCGGGCAGGGCGCGGTTGGTCTTAGGATCGCCGATGGTGAGGCCCTCGAAGAGAGCCATGTAGATTCTGTGCTCGGGCACGCCTTCTACGGCGTGGGGATCGAGGGAAACGGGCTCGGTTCCGTTCACGATGGTGAAGTTCTGCGCGCTCAGCGCGAAGACCGAGATCAGCGCGAAAAGGACAAATAGACTCCTTTTCATTCGTACCTCCTGTTAAAAATGTACTCGCTCAACTATATACTTGCAAATACGGGAATGCAACCGAAATTTTTTGCGGAGCGTCTACATGTTCGTTTTCAACTCGCCGACGAGGCTTTCGTTCGGAGTCGGGGCGGCCGACAGGGCGGCCGTGGAATTGGGCGCGCTCGGCGCGCGCAAGGTGCTCATCGTCACGGGACCGGGCAAGACGGCCGCCGCCGAACCCCTCGCCGCCCTGAAGCGCGACCTGGAGGCCGCGGGCATCGCCTGGGCGCACTACGCGGGAGCGGGGGCCGACCCGACCACGGAGATGGTCGACGAGGGCGCGTCAACTTATAAGGAAGAAGGCTGCGACGCGATCCTGGGCTTCGGAGGCGGCAGCCCCCTGGACTGCGCCAAGGGCATCGGCGCCGTTGTGGGCGAAGGCCGCTCCATCCGCGACTTCGTGGGCACGGGGCTCGCGCTGACGGCGGCCCTCCCTCCGCTCGTGGCGATACCGACCACCGCGGGCACTGGCTCCGAGGTTACTAGCGCGGCAGTCTTCATCCGCACGGACGGGGATAAAAAAGTCAAGAAAGGCATTTCAGGCGCGAGCCTCTACCCTCGCCTGGCCCTAGTGGACCCGCGGCTCATGGTTTCCCTGCCGCCGGCCCTGACGGCCGCCACGGGCATGGACGCCCTGACGCACGCCGTCGAGGCCTACGTCTCCAAGACGCACAACCCGGTAGCCGACCTCTACTGCCTAGAATCGATCAGGCTGATAGGGCTCCACCTGAAGCGCGCCTGCAGGCGCGGCGACGACCTCGACGCGAGGGCGGGCATGGCTTTGGCCTCGACGCTGGCGGGCGTGGCGCTGTCGCAGGCGGGGCTGGGCATGGTGCACGGCTTCGCCCATGCGGCAGGCGCCCTCTGTGGCCTGGCGCACGGGCTCGCGAACGCGATCATGCTGCCCTACGTGATGCGAGCCTGCATTCCCGACGCCAGCGCGCGGCTCTCGGACGTGGGCAGGGCGCTGACGGGCCGCCATTCGGCCACGGCCATCGACGCCGTGGCGGCCATGGCCGACCTCGCCGCCGAGATAGGCATCCCGCGCAACCTGGGCGAGGCGGGAGTGCCCGAAGGCATGCTCCAGGCGATCTTCGACGACGCCAAGAATTACAAGCGCCGGCCGCAGAGCCCCCACGCCTTCACCGACGAGGAACTCTGGGCCCTGCTCGGCAAGGCCTGGTCGGAGCGCATGGCGGACTAGGGCAACTGGCGCGGGTCGACGAGGGCGGGTGGCGGCAAGGCGCCGCGGGCAAACGCGGGGCGGCCCGCGGCTTGGGCGCTAAGGCTCCTCGCTCAAGTCCGAGGTTTGGATCAGCCGCGAGCCCGCGGCGGTCTTCTGCACTTCGATCCGGGCGGGGATGCGCGCGCGCAGGCCGCCCACATGCGACACGATGCCGATAACCCGCGAGCCGCGGATTCTGTCCAGCACCGTTATGGCGCGGTCGAGGGCCTCGTCGTCCAGGGAACCGAACCCTTCGTCGATGAAGACCGCGTCCAGGGACACGCCGCCGTTCTGCTCGCGGATCGAGTCGGCCAGGCCCAGGGCCAGGCTGATCGAGGTGAGGAACTTCTCGCCGCCAGAGAGGGTCGTCGTGGGGCGATCCTGGCCGGTCCAGGCGTCCAGAACCTTGAGCCCGAGGCCGATCTTGCCGCGCCCCGTGGCCTGGCTCTCGTCGGGCCTGAGGTAGTAGCGGCCGTCCGACATCCGCGCCAGGTGGGCCGATGCCCGCTGCACGACCTCCCTGAAATACGTGGCCAGCACGAAATTCTTGAAGGTGAGTCGTTTGCCCGACACCTCGCCCTGAAGTAGCTCCGAAAGTCGATAGAGCGTGCGCGAGCCCTCGTCCAGAGTTTTGCGGCGCGCCAGGGCGGCGTCGCGGCGGGACAGGGTTTCCTCGAGGCGGCCGATATCCAGGCGCAGGGAGGTGGTGCGTTCGCGAGCCTCGGCCTGGGCCGCGCGGGCGGCCCGCAGCGCCGACTCCAGGGCGGCGAGGTCGGGAGGCTGGCTTCCCGGCGCGGGGAGGTCGGAGAGAAGGGAGTCGGCGGCGGCCTTCGCCGCCGACAGGGCCTCGCGGTAGGCCGCGGCGGCCCTTTCCTCGGCGCCGAGGGCCGCTGGGGGCAGGGCTGGGGCCGCCGCCGAGGCGATCGCGGAGGCGAGGCCGCCAAGATCCTCGCCGAGAAGGGCGAGCGGCTCGGCGACGCCTGAGGCGCCTGCTGGATTGCCGGCTGAGGCGGCGGACAGGAAGCCCTGGGCGGCCAGGACTTCGGCCAGGCGCGACCATTCAGCAGCCACCGAGGAAAGCCGCGCTTCCCGTTCGCGGCCGAGGGTGTCCAGCGAAGCCCTAGCCTCGGCGTGGCGCTTGTCGTGGGCGGCGCATTCGGCCTCGAGCCGAGCTCGCTCGGCCTTGAAGGCCCCCAGGGCGGCTTGGACCGTCTCGAGGGCGGGCGAAGGATCGACGAGCCCCGCGTCGCGCTCGGTCTCCTCGAGGACCGCGGCGCGCCGCGCGAGTTCGGCCGATGCCCGCTCCGTTTCGGCTCGCAGGGCCTCGAGGGCCTCCGCGCGGGTTGCGAGCGCCTTCTCCTTGGCAGCCGCGAGCCGACGGCGGTCCTCAAGGGCGGCGATCAGCGATTTCCGCTCGGCGAGCGCGGCCTTGGCGCTTTCGGCGGCGCGCGAGAGCGCTCCGCCGAACTCCGCGGAAGCTTCGGCACCGAAACCGGAGGTCCAATCGTTCCACTCGACGGAGGCGCGTCCGGCGGCGGCAGGTTCGACGGCGAGCAGCGCGTCGCCCAGGGCGGCGAGTCCCGAAGACAGCTCCGCCTCTTGCTCAGCGAGTTCGACGCGTTTTTCCGCGGCGCGCGAAGCGGCGTGGCCGAGGCTCGCCTCGAGGGCGGCGGCGGCGCTCGCGGCCTTCACGTGCGCGGCGCGCGACGCGTCGACTTCGCCCTGCGAGGCGCCGCCGAAATCGAGCTGGGCGGTAGCCGGCGCCGGATGGCTCGTGGAGCCGCAGACCGGGCAGGGTTTGCCGGCCTTGAGATCCGAGGCGAGCCGGATCGCCGCCGAGTGGGCGAGCGAAGCCTCCATCGCGGCGAGCCCCTCGGCGAGGCGGTCGCGATCGGCGGCGGCTTCCTTATAGGAAGCTTCGATGCCGCGGCGCGAGGTTTCGGCGGCGGCGAGGTCGGCGAAGAGCGCGACGCGCCGCTTGGCCTGAGCCGAAAGGGTACCGATGGCGGCCTCGGCCGCTTGGAGCCGCTCAATTTCCGCCCGCGGCGCCGCTTCCTCCTCGGGACTGGGGCGGAGCGAGGAAAGCTCCGCTTTCAGCGCCTCGACCGCCGAACGCTCGGTCGAGAGGCGGACCTCGAGTTCGCGGGCCCGCCGCTCAGCCCCCTCGCGCAGGGAGAACGCTTCGACGCGGCGTTTCCAGGCTTCAAGGGCTTTCTGGAGCCCGAAGACCTCGCCCTGCTTCGCCTCGGCCAGGCTGGCGAGTTCGGCGACGCGGACGCGCCTGCGGTCGATCTCCGGCGCGGCCGCCTCGAGTTCCTCCGCGGCCAGCCGTAGGCGGGCGGCGCGCTCCTCCAGCTCGAGCGCCGCGGCCCGCGATTTGGCGAAGGCCCTCGCGAAGGGGTCCACGGCGGCCGCGGCCCTGGCGGCGGAGATGCGCGCCGCCCGAGCCGCCTCCTCGGCGCCCCTCGCCTCCAGCGCACGGACCGTCTCGGTTGCATCCAGCGCCCGGCGCGAGCGCTCGGCCTTCTCCCTGCCGCGCTCCAGGGCGCGTTCCCCCGAGGAGACGGCCTCCGCCGCCGCGGCTTCGCCCCGCGAAGCGGCATCGAGGGCGGCCTTGAGTTCCGCGAGCCTGCCTTCGGGCTCCTCGCCCGCCTCGGCCCCGAGCCGCTCGATCTCCACGCCGACGGCGGCCAGGGCGGCCCTCGCCTCCTGGACGCGCGCCTTGGCGATCTCCGCCACGCGGTCGTAGAGCTCGACCGGGAAGAGCTTCTCGAGCACCTCGCTGCGCTTGGTCGACTCCATCTCCAGGAACTGCTGGAACTCGCCCTGGGGCAGGAGAATGATCTTCGAGAATTCGTCGGCGGTGAGGCCGATCAGCGCCGAGAGCATTTCGTTCGCGTCGCGCACGCCGTCGGCCAGCGCGCGCCAGCCGCCCTCCGCGACCGGATCGGCCGCGAAGACCGACGCGGCGGGCGGCGCCACGGTGAATCCCCCGCCGCGCTTGGGCTTCGTGAACGGCGCCGTGCGGACCACCCTGTAGACAGTCCCCGAAAGCGCGAACTCGAAGGCCACCACAGGCTCGTCGCCCGGCTGGGCGAAGTCGGAGACGAGGTCGGCCTCGTGCCCCGACCGCGCGCCCGGCGCCTGACCGAAGAGGGCGTAGGCGATGGCGTCGAAGATCGTGGATTTGCCCGAGCCAGTCTTGCCGCAGATCAGGAAGAATTCGCCCAGGGCCGAGAAATCGACCTCGGCGAGCTCGCGGTAGGGCCCGAAATTCTTGAGGCTGAGCCTAAGCGGACGCATCGGCGGCCTCCCGCGCGATCTCGTCGAAGAGCTTCGCCATGGACTCGCCGGGCCTCTCGCCCGTCATCTCGGCGTGGAAGGCCGCGAAATCCTCATCGGCCGCCTGGAGCCGATCGGGAGATCCCTTGGCCCGCGCCGCGCGACGCCCCGCGACGCCGTCCCCGCCGGCGTCCGCCCCGTCGCCCCAGCGCGCCTCCAAAGCCTTCTGAGGAGCCCCCAGAAGGCGCGGGTAGAGGGCCTTCAGCCGATCGGCGGCGTTCAAGACGAGATCGTCGTCCAAAATCCTAATCTCGACGTAGTCCTCGCGTTCGGCCTCGGGAAGGGGGTGGGCGACAAGCTCGTCGAAAAAACCGGAGAGCACCCTCACCCGCCGCTTGGGAACGAGGGGAACACGCTCGACGCGCGGCGCGGCGCCGGGGAACAGCTCCACCGAGAGGAATTCCTTTTCGGCCCCGGCCTCGCCCGTCGAGTAGGCCAGGGGCGCGCCCGAGTACCACAGGCGAGGCGCGGGACTCTGCGGCCGGTGCAAGTGCCCCAGGGCCACGTAGTCGAAGCCGGCGAAGAGCCCC
>JAJTBU010000067.1 GCA_021286735.1 bacterium | reverse complement strand
GAGGGCGCGGCCGAAATCGATCTCGGCGAGCGCGTCCGCGACGAGCTCCGAGCGAAAACCCCGCGCTCGCAGCTCGGCGGCGATCGTCGAGGGCCCCTCCCCCCGGCGTTCGGCGCGCTGCCTCGCCCAGAGGGCGGCGTAGCGCCTGTCATCGATGATCCCCTGTTCTGCGAGAGTTTCCAGCGCCTCGTTGGCGGCTTTTCGCGAAAAACCGCGCTGGGCGAGCTTCGCCGAAAGCCCCGCGCTCGACTGCTCGGCGCGGGCGCAGAGTTCAACAGCTTTTCGAGTGGCCCTGGCGGTTTCGTCGGCGCGGGCAAGGAAGCGATAGGCCTCGTCGTCCGCCTCGAACTCCGGCGCGGCGGCGGGCAGGGCCGACAGGAAGCTGCGCGCCGCGCCTCCGCCAAGGGCGCCTTCAGGGGCGCCGCTCGATTCGCCGTCCGGTGGAAATGGCAGATCCCAGGCCGAAGCGGCCATCGCTGCGAATTCGCCGATCCGCGCCCTCGGGAGGATAAAAGAAATGCCCCCGGAAAGGGCGATCGCCGCATTTCCAGAGGCATCGAAACGTACGGACTCGATCCGCACTTCGAAACGACTCTTCTTTAGCGCTTGGAGAACTGGAACCTTCTGCGGGCGCCGCGCTGGCCGTACTTCTTGCGCTCGACCATTCGCGGATCGCGGGTGAGGAGGCCGTTGGACCTGAGGGCCGCATGGTTGGCGAGGTCGACCTGGCCGAGGGCTCTGGCGAGGCCGTGGGCGCAGGCGCCTGCCTGGCCGTTCACGCCGCCGCCGACGACGCTGATGACGATATCGTACTTGTTCTCGCTCGCGGTCACGATGAGGGGCTTGCGCACCACCGCCACGAGCTCGGGAATCTTGAAGTACTGATCGACTTCCTTATCGTTGATTACCAGCTTGCCCGTGCCCTCCCTGAGGAACACGCGGGCGATGGAGCATTTTCTTCTTCCGGTGCCGATTCCAAGATTTCTGACCATTATTGCTTCCTTCCGTTCAGAGGTCGATGGCGACCGGCGACTGGGCCGCGTGCGGGTGCTGGGCACCTGAGTAGATCTTCACGTTCTTGAAGAGCTTGCGGCCGAGCACTCCCCTGGGGAGCATGCCCTTGACGGCCAGCTCGAGCGGAGCCACGGGATCGCGCCCGAGCAGCTCGCTGAAGGTGTAATCCTTGAGCCCGCCGGGATAGCCGGTGTGCTTGTAATACATCTTGTCCTGGCGCTTGCGCCCGGAGATGGCGACCTTGTCGGCGTTGATGACAATTACGAAATCGCCCGTTTCCTGGCTAGGAGTGTACGTCGGCTTGTTCTTGCCGCGAACCATGGAGGCGACCTTGGCGGCGATGCGCCCGAGGGGCTTCCCTTCCGCGTCGATCACGTACCACTTGCGCTCAGCGGTGGCGGGAGTAACGAAAATGGTCTTCATCAATGTATACCTTCACCTTATTCATGAAATTCTAACTAAATGCGCGTGGCATAATCCCACATTATGGTGAATGTGTCAAGCGCTCCGGTTGAGCCGGCCACAATTAGGGACCGGCGAGGAGAGACGTTCGCCCAGCCTGGGGCTCACTCCTTCTTCTCTTCAGCCTTCTGGTCTTCCTTCTCTTCCTTCTCGGCCTCTTTCTTGTCCTTGATGTCGGCGATGCCGATGAGGATGGCCACCGCGCCGATCAGAACGGCGAGGACGGGCATCGATCCCCTCAGAAAGGCAAGGACGTCGGGCCACCACCCGAGAACGCCGGGAAGACAGGCGAGAACGGCCGCAACCACCAATACGACGCCAACTGCCAATGCGATCATTGAACGCTCCTTGCTGTATCCAGTATCGGTTCCCCTGCTTGCTAGACACTTTTAAGTTTACACATTTTTCTCTGCAAAACAGTATATCAGCGGCATCTTTTCGCCGCAAGATTCCGCGGTTGCCATTCCTTCCGGTTCCGGCTATAAAGGAACCCATGATTCAGCCAGGCGCTCTCGTTCTCTACAAGGATCAGCTCGCGAGGATCTCCTCCATCGCCGAAGGGCGAGTCGCCATGGAACTCGAGTCGGGCGAATCGAAGAAGGTCAGGGAGAAGGACGTCCAGATCCTCTACGAGGGCGCCTCGGCCCGCATCCCCGCGGACCTCGAGGGAGGGGATTTCGAGACCGCCCACGCGATGCTCACGGCCGGGCTCGAGGGGCGCGACCCCGTGGCCACTTCGTGGCGCGAACTCGCAGAGCTGGTGTTCGGAACCTTCAGCGCGGCGAGCGCCGCCGCCTGCGCCCGAAAGGCGCGCCAGGGCGGGCTCTTCGCGATCGTCGAGGGGAGCCCCGTGGCCCTCAGTCCCGCCGAGATCGCCCGCCTCCGCGCCAAGGAGGAGGAAAAGCGTCTGGAGGGAAGCCGCCGCTCCGCCTTTATAGCGGCGCTCAAGGCGGCGATGAGGGAAAAATCGGGCGGCGCCGCGCTGCGGGACTCCGCCGAGGGGGCGCGCTATCTCGCCGAGCTGGAGGGCTTCGCGCTCGGAAGCCAGGAGCGCTGCGCCATCGCGGCTGAGGTCGGGATCGCCGAGACCAGGGAAGCTGTCCACCAGGCCCTGATCGACGCGGGACTATGGCCCCGCTCGGCCAATCCCTGGCCGGCCCGCGCGGGATGCGCCCTCCGCCCTCCCCGCCTCGAATTCCCCGCGCGGGAGCGCCCGGGGCTCAAGCCCGGCCGCGCCGACCTCCGAGACCAGGATTCCTACGCGATCGACAACGCCTGGTCCACCGATCCGGACGACGCCATCGGCTTCGACGGCGAACGCGTCTGGGTTCACGTCGCCGATCCGGCCGCCTTCATTCCGCCCGATTCGCCGATCGACGCCGAGGCCCTCTCGCGCGGCGCCACCCTCTACCTGCCGGAAAAAATCGTGCCGATGCTCCCGGAGGGCGCCGTCGGGCGCCTGGGCCTCGGGCTCGGCGAGGTCTCGCCCGCCCTCTCCTTCGGCATGAAGGTGGCGGCGGACGGCGGCATCGAGGACACGACGATCGTGCCGAGCGAGGTCCGCGTGCGGCGGTTCAGCTACGAAAAGGCCGACGAGGCGCTCGCCGGGGGCGATGCGACCCTCGCCGCGCTCGACGCGATCGCCAAGGTGCGCCATGCGCGCCGCGCGGCGAACGGTGCCGTCGACATCGATCTTCCCGAGGTGTCGCTCAAGGTCGACGGCGAGGCGGTGCGCTTCGTCTCCGTGCCCTCCACGCGGTCGGCCGACATCGTGCGCGAGATGATGCTCCTGGCCGGCGAGGCCGCGGCGCGCTGGGCCTACGAGCGGAAGCTCCCCTTCACCTATTCGAGCCAGGAGGCCCCGCAGGTTCCCAGGAGCCTCTCCCGCTCGGGCGAGGGCGAAGAACCGCTCTCGCTGCAGTATCAGAGGCGCAAGGGGATGAAGGCCAGCATCGTCGGCACCGAGTGCCTGGCCCATCAGGGCCTGGGCCTCTCCTTCTACTCCCAGGTGACGAGCCCCCTGCGCCGCTACCAGGACTTGCTCGCCCACCATCAGCTCCGCGCATTGCTCCAGGGCGAGGGCGCGGCTCCGCTCCCGGCCGACGAGGTGGCGCGGCGCTGCTTCATCGCCGGCCAAGGGGCTTCCGCCACCAGGCAGGCCGAGCGCGATTCCCGCCTCCATTGGGTGGCCTTCCATCTCGCCGAACATCCAGACTGGATCGGCCAGGCGATCGTCCTCGACGCGCGCGAGCAGGATTGTTGGATCATCGTGCCGGAATTCGGAATCGAAGCCTCGATGCGGACCCGGAAAATCCTCGCCCCGGACGATCGCCTCGACGTGCGAGCCGCCCGCGTCTCCCTCGCGTTGAACGACATCACCTTCGAGCCGGCGTAGGCGCCGATTGACCTTTTCCTCGTGCGTACGTATCCTTTGTATCCGTATGCGCGGCGTGGAAAAATGGACAACGGCGAGCTGATCCTGGCGGCGATCCTCGCGATCGACATCCCCGAACTTTCTCAGGCAGTCCCCGGCGGCGAAAACCCCTTCGAGGCCTGCGGCGCCCTCGTCGCAGCGGCGGCGGCGGCCCACGGCGGCGCCCTCGCCAAGGCGGTGGGCGATTCCTTCACCCTCACCTTCTCGAATTGCCGCGACGCCGTCCTCTGCGCCCTCGACATAAGGTCAAGGCTCGCGGAGTCCGCCTTCTGCTCGGGAGGAGCCCGGTGCGGCGCCCGCATGGGCGTCCACCTCGGCGAGGTCCGCCGCTTCGACCGCGCGATCCTCGGCGAGGCCGTGAACATCGCCGAGGCGCTCCAGGTGGCGGCCAACCCCGGCTCAATCTGCCTTTCCGGCGAAGTCCTCGCCCTCGTCCGCGACTCCATGGGGCTAGAGGCGTTGCCCGTCGAGGGAAGCCGGCGCATGGCCCTCCCCGCCTCCGTGGCGGTCTGGGAGCTTTCGATCCCTTCGCGGACCGAGCCCGCGGGAAGACCGGCCTCGGGCGAACCGCGCGGGGCTCCCTCCCTCGAAGACATCAAGAAAGCGATACTCGACGAGATTCGGCTTCAGGGCAGGCGCCTCAGCGTCGACGAGGCCAGGCGCAAGTTCGGCTGGTACGGCGTCGAGGCGACCGAAGTGATCGCCGCGCTCGCCGATCAAGGAATCCTCGTCGGCAAGTCGGCCGCGGGCCAAAGCGGCAGGCCCGGCCCCGCCGCCTCCGAAGGCGCCGCCGACGCTTCCCCCGAAGGCGGCCGATATTCATACGGCGAGCGGAGCGGCGGGGAGCGCAGGGAGGCTCCTGGCTACAGCTCGGCCAACGCGGCGGGCGACCTCGGCAGGAGCATCGAATCGGCGATCCACGCCATCGTCTCCGAAATCGAGCACGCCGTGACCGACAGCGCGTCCGCCTCGATTGCCGGCCGGCATGGACGGGATTTCCATGTCAACCTCACCCGCGAAGACTTCCGCGAGAGCGCCCAGAGCCTCAAGGAAGTCGGCCGGGAGATAAAGCGCCAGGTCAGGGAAGCGCGCCGATCGGGTTTCCACGGCGATGCCTCGCCGGCAGGCGGATCATCGGCCGACGAATCGTCGCGCAGCGAGGCGCGGAGGCAGCGGCGGAGGGAACGCCGCGCCGCATCCGGCGACGACCGCGGCTCTCCCCTGCCCCCGGAGCGCTCCGCCCTGGACAAATACGGCGAGGAACTCGGGAACAAGGCCTCCAAGCTGCGCAAGGGGCTCCTCGGCGAGGTCATTTCCTTCGTCGTCCTCAATCCCGTCCTCTGGTTCGCGGCGGGCGCCTTCCTGCCCCAATTCTCCTTCCTCGCCCCCATCGTCACCGCCTCCTGGGCCTTCGGCGTCCTCGACTCCATCCTCTCGACGGCGCGGGCGGGACGCCAGGCCAGGGAGGCCGGCGCCCTCCCCGACATAGACCAGGCCCAGCTTAAGGAAATCAAGGAAATCCACAAGGCCCGCGATTCCCTGGGCAAGCACTTCATCAGGATGTTCACCGTCCCCGCGACGCTGGCCCTCATCAACCTCTTCACGAACCCCGCGGACCTCTGGTTCATCGCCCCCTCGGCCATATTCGCGGTCACCTTCCTCTTCCACCTTCTCCACTACGCGAGCAGGATCCCCGCCCGCACGAGCAAGTTCTTCGCCAGCCTCGGCATGACCGGGACGAGGCGGGGTCTGGCCGAGGCCAGGGCGAGGCGCGCCGAGCGGACCACCTCCATGAACGCGCTGGGCGGCTACGCCGATGTCTACCGCGAAGCCCAGGAATCGGCCGCCGCGATCGAGAGGGCGCTCGGTTCGGCCAATCCCGACGACGCCGCCGAGATAAAGCCCCAGATGGACGGCTACCTGAAGCAGGTACTCCTCCTGGCCAAGACGGCCAACGAGCTCGATTCGATCATCGGAGAGATCCCCATGAAGGACCTCGGCGCGGACAAAGCCTCGCTGCGGGCCAAGATGGCCGGCGCCACCGAGGGCATGCGCATCGAGTACGAATCGAGCATCCGCGAGATCGAAAAGCAGGAAGAATCCTTCAAGGCCCTGAACGAGCAGCGCGAGGTCATCGACCTGCGCCTGCGCTCGTCGGTGAACCAGCTGCAGCAGCTGAAGATGGAGCTGGCCCGCGCGAGGGCCGCGGACACCGAGGAGGACTCTGGCAGGGCCGAGTCCGCGCTCTCGGCGATACGCGTGCGCTCGGAGGAACTTTCCCGCTACATCGACGACCTGCGCGAAGGCTCGCTTGAGGCCCTCGCCGATCCCTTCCTCGAGCTGGAGCGCAAGTACGGCGCCGAATCCGGCGGCGCCAAGTCTGGAGACGCCAAGTCTGGAGACGCCCTGCCTCCGGAAGCCGCGGGCAAGCCTTAAGGCCGCTCCCCGGCCTCCGCGCGCCGGCGCGCGGAGGCCGATGCCGCCGCTCCGGCCGCGAGAAGCCCCGCGACCGCCGCGATCACGGCGACGGCCAAAACCTTCGAGTAGCGCAGCTCGTAATACACGCCTCCCTCGCCCGCCCTGGGCAGGGGCACGGGATCGTAGGGCAGCCCGTTTCGGTCCGCGAGCAGCCGCACGTTCAGCAAATTCACGACGGGAATTCCCCGCGACGCGTATTCGTAGACGAGTCCGCGGTCGCGCGAGAGCGGAATGCGCGGCGGATCGAGCACCAGTCCCTGAGGGAATTCCAGGGTATACGACGAGGTGCCGTTGTTCGGGCTCGCCCCGCCGACATTCACGAAGCAGGCGATCGTTTTCCCGCCGGCGCGCTCGCCGTACAGCGCGAGGCGGCGGGCTATGCTCCCTTCCAGGTTGGCCGCCTCGAAATCGATGAACTCCACGCCCGTCTCCGCGGCGAGCCCCGCTATGAGGCGGCGCGCGTCCTCGAAGAGGGGATTCTCCCCGTGGTCGAAATCGGAACCGGGAGACACGGCGATCAGGGTATCCGGCAGGACTCCCGCCCCGGCCAGCAGCTTCAGCATGCGGGGAATGGTCATCTCGGGGCGCGTGGCTCCGTACATGGATGCCCCGAAGGAGGCTATGGTCAGGGCCCGGAGCCCCATCTCCTCGGCCGCGCAGAGGGTGGCGATGGCCAGGCCGGGAAAGGAGCCCGAGGCGCCCACCGCGACGACGTCCCCCGGCTCGAGCCCCGCCTCGCGGAAATAGCGCACCATCAGGGCGGCGAAGTTGGGGTTGAGCGTCGTTCTTTTGGCCTCGAGAATGCCCAACGTGCTCGTCAGGGCCGTCCATTCGGGGCCGATGAGCCCCGTGCCGTTGAGGTCCTCCGCTTCGACAGGGATGCCCTCGGCGACGATCCTCTCCTTGAGGATCCGCTCCGCCGCCTCCATCCTCCGCGCGGCGGCCAGCTGAACCTCGCGTAGCGGATAGGGCTCGGCCTTCCGCGTGAGGCGGACGAGCCCGAAGCCCGCGGCGGCGACCGCGAGCGCCGCCGCGAGCCAGCCGGCCCTGATCCCGCCCCTCGCCATCAGTGAATCGCCAGCATGGCCAGGCGGATCACCGCCGCGGCGATCAGCGTCATGGCGATCGTCTTGGCCGCGCCCTGCCTGAGCATGTCGTTCGCTATGAGCCCGGGGATGATGTAGCCGACGATGCGCATGTCCTGGCTCAGGGCGTTCGCGTAGAAGAAGAGCCGCTCGAAGCCCCAGGCGCCGGCGAGGCTCAGGAGGACGGCGGCCATGAAGCGCCGCTTGCCGTAGATGATGACGAAGCGCTGGAGGAGGCGCACCGCGACGAAGATCAGGAGCGAAAGGACGATCGTCGAGGCGAGCCGATAGGGCTGCTCGAGGAAAAAAGCGAGATAGCCCGGCGAAACGAGGCCGCCCGCCGAAAGCCCAAGGAACTCGCTCGATAGAAATCCGAGCACGACGCTCAAGCCTATGGCTTCCTGCAGCATTGCGCCTCCCCCTTCCAGCCGCACGGCTCGCCGTGCTCCACGCAGTATTCCGTCATCGCGAGGCCGAATCCATGGATGTTCCCCACCCCGAAGACGACGAAGGCCTCTTCCCGTCCCTCGGACTCTCCGCCGCGCCCGGGGGCGGGCATCCTCTCGGCGATTCCGCGCAGCGCGTCGGCGGGGTCCGCGCTTTTGCCGAGCTCCATCGTCGCCGCGCCCGATGCCTCCGCGAATTTTCGCGCCACCTTGGCCCGGTGCTCGCCCGCCGCGGCCACGAGGCTCACGCCGCCGATCCGCCCCGGAAGGCGGACGAATTCGGGCACCCGATACTCGCGGTCGGCGCGATTGTTGTAGAGGAGGGCCAGGGGCAGGCCCTCGGGCAAAAGCGGCAGGGCCTCGCGCCATACCATCTCGGTGGACTCGAGGTCGTTGGCGGCGAAGCCCGCCACGAAGTAGGCGGCGCCATGGCCTCGGCCGGCCGCCGCGTGATCGAGCCGCAGCCGAAAAACCCGCAGCACGCCGATGTCGGGCGCGGCCTTCTCCATTCCCCTGAGCGCGGTGGCCGCGTCGACGCCCAGCTCCGCCGCCGCGGCCAGAGCGAGCGCCACATTCTCGGCGAAGGCCGGGTAACCGAAGCGCGCGAGCTCTTTTTGCCCCACCGTCCCCGGATCGACGATCAGGGTCTTCGCGGCGAGCCCCGAAAATCGGCGGTCGGCGGTCACCAGCGTCCCCCCTGGCGGCACCGACAGCGACAAGGCCGCGACGGTGTCGGCGAGGTACGGCCCCATCTCCTCGATGTGGTCGACGCGGGCGTTGGTTATCACGGTCATCGTCGGCCGCACGAAGTGATCCCTCATGGCGCGCTGGGACTCCGGCCTCACGGCCATGCCCTCCACGACGAGGGCCCGCGCCTTCCTGGCGGCCGCGAGCCGCGCGAGGGCCTTCTGCTCGGTGAGCCGCGCCCCGAATGGACGTTTCACCGGCGCCTCCGTCCCGTCCTCGAAAATGACGCGGGCCGCAGAGCCCGTCGTCTTGGCGATCGTGGCGATCCCCGCCTCGCGCAGGGCGCCGGCGACGAGCCTCGTCACGCTCGACTTGCCCCGCGTGCCGTTCACCAGGACGCGGATCGGCACGGCGCGCAGATTGCGCCCGTGCAAGGCGCTTTCGGCGACGCCCGCGGCGAGGAGGACAAGTCCGATGAAAATGACGAGTTGCACGCTCCGCTCCCAGCCGTTTCGATATTCGGGCGCATCCGCCCCGCCGATCGCTCCGCGCCGCCATAAAAAAAAGCGGCACGGCGTCGCCGCCGTGCCGCACAGTATACAGGCCTCGCCTATTTCTTTTCCAGCGGTTTCAGCGGCGCCTGCGCGGCGATGTCGTTCCACCACTTCGTGGGCGGCGTGAGCTTCATCTTCTTGCTGCCCCACATATAGGTGCCGAGGAGCTGGTCGCCGAAGGCGAGCCACTCGTCGTGCCAGATCTGGGCGTTAGCGCAGCCGAAGCTGGTCAGGAGGTCGATCGCTTCGGCCTTCTTGCCCGCCTTGATGAGGGCGGCGGCCGTGTTCTGGATCTCTTCCGTCACCTTGTACTGCGAGGCGAGCTTGGGGTTGCGGAAGTCGTGCAGATCCTTGATCGCGCTCTGGTAATTGATCCTGGCCACCTGCTGCACGTAGGAGTTGGTCCACCAGCCGGAATCGCGGCGGAACTCCTCGTAGCGGTTGCCCGTCACGTAGAGTTCGGGGAGCTTCTTCATGGT
>JAJTBU010000066.1 GCA_021286735.1 bacterium | reverse complement strand
GATAATCTGCCCGTCGATGACCTACTGGGCGAGCGCGGCGCCCGCGCTCACCCTGGGCGCGGCCGTAAACTTCGCCGACATAGACGAGACGACGCTCTGCATCGATCCGGACGACATCGAGCACAGGATCGGCCCGCGCACGAAGGCCATCGTGGTGGTGCACTACGCGGCCCACCCCTGCGACATGGACAGGATCACCCCGATAGCGAAGAGGCACGGCCTCAAGATCGTCGAGGACGCCTCGCACGCCCAGGGGAGCCGCTACAAGGGCAGGGCCTGCGGGACCTTCGGCGACGTCGCGATCATGAGCCTCATGACCGCGAAGAGCTTCGCCATCGGCGAGGCTGGCATGGTCTTCACGAACGACCGCGCCATCTACGAGCGCTGCATCTCCTTCAGCTTCTACGAGCGGACGGGCGGCGGCTCCGAGTTCTTCTCCCCGGACAACCAGCTCACCGAGCCGGAACCCATGAAGTTCGCGGGAGTTCCCTCGGGCGGCTGCAAGCACCGCATGCATCAGATGAGCAGCGCGGTGGGGCGTGTCCAGCTCAAATACTACGACGCGAGGATCGCCGAGATCGACGAGGCGATGGGCTATTTCTGGGATTCCCTCGCCGACGTCCCCCACCTCGAGGCGCACCGGCCTCCGCGCGGCGGCGGGTCGACCATGGGAGGCTGGTACTACCCCCAGGGGCTTTTCGACCGCGCGGCCTTCCCCCCAAAGACACTCGCGAAGGTCTGCGCGGCCCTGCGGGCGGAAGGCGTCGCGGTCTGCGCCCCCTGCAAGAACGGGCCCCTCCATCTCCACCCCGTCTTCAACGAGTTGGACCTCTTCCGCCTAGGAAAACCAACGACGGTGTGCTTCGCGGAGCGCGACGTCCGACAGGGAAGGGGAAGCCTGCCGAGGGCCGAGAGGATCGCCGACCGTTCTTTCAGCGTGCCCTGGTTCAAGCACCCCGACCGCGCGCTGATCGACCCCTACGTCGATGCGTTCGCAAAGGTCTTTTCCTCGCTGGATTCCCTCGGGGGCTGATTCCCGATCGCGTCCGCATCAACTCCGCGCATGTCGACCGAGCCTCTTTGCTTTCCTTTTTGCAAGGCTTTATGGTATGGTCATCGTCTATGCATTCCATAGACGCCGCGGGCGCCAACCTCGAAACCGGCCCCACCTGCGCGAACCAAATCGAGCCCGCGCCCGCCCTCTCGCTCGTCGCCTTCGACCGCGCCTCGACGGCCGCGGAGTTCATTGCCTCGGCGGCGGCGGATCTGCGCTACGAGCTCTCCTACACGATGACGGGCGAAGACCTCCGCGCCTTGGAAGAGCGGCTGCGCGGCCGGGTCGTCTCGGTCCACGCCTGCTGCCCCGCGACCGAATGCTTCCCGAACTTCGCCAGCGCCGATCCCGAGGTGGCCGCCGCGAGCTTCAGGGACATGGACGAGACCCTCGCGACGGCGGAGCGCTTCGGGGCTTCGATCGTCGTGCTCCATCCTGGCTACGCGACGGACTGCGCCATGCCGAGCTCCTACGCGGCGCGGAAGGCCATCCTGGCCCTGCCCGAGTTCTCCGAGGGGGTGATGCACGCCGAAGGCTCCATCTGCGGCCCCGGCTACAACCTGACGGAACGCTATCGGGGATTCGCCGTCAGGGCCATGGACAGGCTCGGGGAGCTGGCCGAACGATACCGGGCGCGCGGAGTGCGCGTCGCCGCGGAAAACCTGAATCCGCGGGCAGGCTACCTTTTCCACACCCCGGAGGAGATGGCGGAGATCGCCGCGATACACCCCAACCTAGGCCTCTGCCTCGATGTCGGCCATCTCTACATCAGCTCCTTCGCCTACGGATTCGACTTTCTCGACGGGGTGCGGCGGATAATCGCCACGGGCAAAGTTCTCACCTGCCATCTCCACGGGAACAGCTCGGGGCCGGACCGTTTCCGCGACGACCACCAGAGCCTCGACCGCGACGGCTTCCCCTTCGAGGAGGTGCTCGGGATACTCCGCGGGAGCGGGGCGAATCTGGTCCTGGAGCTGTTGGAGGAGCCGGCGAGGAACTTGCGGTTGCTCGAGCGGATCTTGGCCGAAAAACCTGGCGTCCAGACTTAAGGAGAGCGGCGCGAACGGATCTGGATTTGGACCAAGGAGTCGCAGCGCTCGTTGTCCTCCTCGCCCGAGTGGCCTTCCACCCAGAAGAAAGCGGGAGAAAGCTCGGAAACGAGGGCGTCGAGGCGCATCCAGAGTTCCTGGTTCTTCACCGGCTTGCGCTCGGCGGTCTTCCATCCCTTGGCCTTCCAGCTGCGCAGCCAGGAGGTGACGCCGTTCCTGACATACTGGGAATCCGTGTAGACCTTGATAGGGGAAGCGTGCCAGGAGGGCAGGGAGGTCGCCTCGCCGCTCTCGGCGAGGCGGACCGCCTCCCTGCGCCGGGCGGCGAGGAAGTCGAGGGCTTCGATCACCGCCGTGAGTTCCATTTTATTGTTCGTCGTTTCCGGGGCAAATCCGGAATCCTCCCGGAGCCTGTCGCCGTAGCGCATGACATAGGCCCAGCCGCCCGGGCCGGGGTTCCCGGAGCAGCCGCCGTCCGTGTGCACGATTATTTCTCGCATCGACGACACTATGCCAGAAAACGCGGCCTCCGGCAATCGAGGGCTCCGCTATTGTCATAAGCGGCGCGGGATTGTAGTATGAAACGATTATGTTAAAAGAATTCCGTTCAATACTGCCGTATCTTAAAAAATACAAGTTCAACTACATTGTTGGCATCATCTGCCTTCTGGTCGTCGACGCGGCCCAGGTCATGATCCCTCGCTTTACGAAGATCGCCATCGATCTGATAGCCTCGGGGCATTTCGCGCTCGTCCAGATACTCAAGCCGGCGCTGGGGATGATCGGCGTGGCCGCCGTAATCTCGGTGGGCCGCTATTTCTGGCGCTACTATATCATCGGCGCATCGCGCAACATCGAGACCGAGCTGCGCGACAAGCTCTTCGGCCACATGCTGGAAATGTCCGCCGGATTCTACCAGGACAACAAGACCGGGGACCTGATGGCCAGGGCGACCAACGACATGAACGCCGTGCGGCAGTCGATAGGCTTCGGGTTCGTGCAGTTCTTCGATGGCGTCTTCATGTCCGCCATGATCATCGCGGCCATGATAGCGGACAACGCTTCCGTCGCGCTCTACACCATAATCCCGCTTCCGCTCGTGACGATCCTCATTCTCCAGTTCGGCAAGCTCGTCGGCGGACAGTTCAAGCGGGTGCAGGAAGTCTTCTCGAAACTCTCGGACATAGCCCAGGAAACCTTCGCCGGCATGAGGGTGGTGAAGGCTTTCGTGAAGGAGCATCACTTCTCGGAGCGCTTCTCGATCGAGAACGACCGCTACGAAGACGCGATCATGGACCTCGTGAAGACCTTCGGCTTCTTTTTCCCCCTCATATCCTTCCTGTCGGGCATCTCGACGGTCATCCTCATCCTCGTGGGCGGGAAGGCCGTTCTCAGGAACAAGATGAGCCCCGGCGACATCATCGCCATGATTTCCTACCTGGAAATGCTGGTGTGGCCCCTGATGGGGGCGGGCTTCACCGTCAACACGATCCAGCGCGGCCAGGCGAGCCTGAAGCGCATCAACGAGATACTCACCACGAAGAGCGAGATCGAGGTGGCCCCGGGCACCCGCGAGGACAGGCCGGAGGGCGGAATCTCGGTGAGGGGATTGGACTACGGGTTCGCGGGAGCCACGAGGAAGGCGCTCGAGGGGCTCTCCTTCGAGGTGCCGGAGGGCAGGACCCTCGGCATTCTGGGGCGGGTGGGCAGCGGCAAGTCGACGCTGCTCAAGGTGCTTCCGCGCCTCCTCGATCCCGGCAAGGGGAAGGTGTTCATCGGCGGAGTCGACGCGGGCGACTACACGCTCGCGGCGCTGCGCAAGGCCTTCGGCTTCGTGCCGCAGGAATCCTTCCTCTTTTCCGACACGGTGAGGAACAACATCCTCTTCGGCGCTCCGGAAGTGGCGCCGGAGAGGTTCGCCGAGCTGGTGCGCATCGCCTCGCTGGAGAAGGATATCGCCCTGCTGCCCAACGGGCTCGATACGGTGGTCGGGGAGAAAGGGCTCACGCTGTCGGGAGGGCAGAAGCAGCGCATCGCCATAGCCCGCGCCCTCGCCCTGGACCCGCCCGTCCTCGTCCTCGACGACGCGCTGTCCGCGGTCGACGCCGAAACCGAGGAAAAAATACTGCAAAATCTCCTTGTTGAACGAAAGGGGCGGACGAACGTCATAGTCTCGCACCGCGTGTCCACGCTGCGCCACGCCGACGCCGTCCTCGTGCTTCAGGACGGCAGGATGTCCCAGTACGGCGGGCACCGAGAGCTCTTGGCCGAGAAAGAGGGCTTCTACGCCGAGATCGCGAGGCTTCAGGAACTCGAGGCCGAGGTCGGCGCGGATTCGCGCCAGGCGCCCGCCGGCGAGAGGATGTGAACCATGGCTGAATATTTCGAGACCGACGATATAACGAAGGGCTTCGACTCCAGCATAACGAAGCGGATACTCACCTACATCAAGCCCTACAAGATGCTGACCATACTTTCCCTCGTGGCCCTCGTCGTCAGCACGGCGGGCGAGCTCCTGAGCCCCGTGATCATCAGGCGGGCGATCGACGACGCGCTGATGAAGTCCTGGTACGGATTCTCCGCCGCGGTCCGCGGGAGCGAGGCCGACAAGACGCTCAAGGTGACCGACGCCGATCCCGAGATCGGAGGCACCATTTATCTGCGCACCTCCAGGCTGTCGGGATTGAGTTCGGAGGAGAAGGCGGGGCTGCAGGCCGAGGGGATATTCAACCCCAAGGAGATGTACGTCTTCAAAGTGCTGGAAGGAGACGGCGCGCAGGCGGCGCTCCGCGCCGCCCGCCCGGAGCTCTTCCCGGCCGGCTCCCCCTGGGGCGTCATTTCGACCGAAGAGCTCCGGGCGCTGCCCGCCGCCGAGGCGGCGGGCCTGCGCGCGGCCGACAGCGCCCTCATCGTGCGCTATGTCGTGACCTTGCTGATAATCCTGGCGGCCGTCCTCGTCTCCACCTTCCTCATGATCTACCTGAGCAACCTCCTCGGCCTCAAGATCATGAAGGACCTCCGCATGCAGCTCTACCGCCACGTGCTCACCCGATCCTTCGCCTTCCTCTCGCGCCAGCCCGTCGGCCGCCTCGTGACGCGCCTCACCAGCGACGTCGAGACCATCAACCAATTCTTCACCGACGTGCTGTCCGCCTTCATCAAGGACTTTTCCATCATGGCGGGCGCCATCGTCGTGCTCTACATCTTCGATGTCCGGCTGGCCCTCGTCGTGACCGCCAGCGTGCCCCTCGTCCTCATCGTGTCGAGCGTGGCACGCACGAAGGCGCGCGACGCTTTCCGCAACCAGCGGCGCTGGACCAGCAAGGTCAACTCCTTCATCGCCGAGCATCTCTCGGGCATCGACGTGGTCAAGCTCTTCGTGCGGGAAGCCCCCGCCAAGGCCCAGTTCGCCGCCCACGACGCCGAACTCATGAAGGCCAACCTGGGCGAGATGCACGTCTTCGCCACCTTCAGGCCGGCGGTCGATTTCCTGGCCACCTTCACCACCGCCATCGCCCTCTGCGCCGGCGCCTGGCTCTACCTTTCGCGCTCCATATCCCTCGGAACCCTCATCGCCTTCGTCAACCTCATCGGGATGTTCTATTCGCCGATAAAGGACCTCGCCGAGAAGTACATCATGCTCCAGAGCGCCATGGCGGGCGGCGAGCGCATCTTCACCCTCCTGGACGCCGACGAGATGATCCTCGACGCCCCCAAGGCCGAGATGCCGCCGCGGATACGCGGCCACATCGAGTTCGACAAGGTCTGGTTCGCCTACAAGAGCGAGGAGTGGGTGCTCAAGGATCTCTCCTTCACCGTCGAGCCGGGGCAGATGGTCGCCATCGTCGGCTACACCGGCGCCGGCAAGACGACGATCGCCAACCTCGTCACCCGCTTCTGGGACATCCAGAAGGGCGACATCCGCATAGACGGCCATTCGGTGCGCGACCTCCCCCTGGGCGGGCTCCGCAGGGCCATCCAGCCGGTTCCTCAGGACGTCTTCCTCTTTTCGGGCTCGATCGCCGAAAACCTCAGGCTGGGCGAAGGCGTCGCCGAGGAGCGCATGAAGCTCGCGGCCGAGGCCGTCCACGCCAACGAGTTCATCGAGGCCCTCCCAGCGGGCTACGACACGGAACTCTCCGAGGGGGGCAGCAACCTCTCGCAGGGCCAGAGGCAGCTCCTCTCATTCGCCCGCGTCCTCGCCCACGACCCCGCGATCATCATCCTCGACGAGGCGACGAGCTCCGTCGACACCGAGACCGAGAAGCTCATCCAGCGGGGCATAGAGGGGCTCCTGGCCGGGCGGACGAGCGTGGTCATCGCCCACCGCCTCTCGACGATACGCAGCGCGGACAAGATCATCGTCCTGGCACAGGGAAGGATCGCGGAGACGGGCACGCACGACCAGCTGATCGAGAAGAAGGGCCTGTACTGGAACCTCTACCGCCTGCAGAATTCGGGGCTCGTGTGAGGGGTTTCGAGCCCTTCGAAGCGTCCGCCGATCCCTTCGTCGCCGGCGAATCCCGGCGCTTCGTCGCCGTGTTCAAGCCGGCGGGCATGCACTCCGCGCCGAAAGCCGGCGGCGTCTCAGCCCCCCGCGGCGAAGAGCCCGCCGCGGCGGAGCCCAGCCTCCTCGGCTGGTTTCTCGCCCAGCGGCCGGAGCACGCGGCGGCCTTCGCCGAGGCGGGGCTCGGAGGCAGGGCGGCGGGCGAAGCCGGCATGCTCTCCCGCCTCGACAACGAGACCTCGGGGCTCATCCTCTTCGCCCGCAATCCCGAGATCTTCGCCGAGGCCTTGGCTATGCAGGAGGCCGGCAGGCTCAGGAAGGCCTACCGCCTGGTCGCGGCGCCCGCGCAAGGCCAGCCCGGGCTTCCCGGGTCGCGCCCCTTCCGCTGCGCGGAGCCTCGCGCGGAGGGCTTTTTCCCGCCCGAAAGCGGAGCCGGAATGGATTTCCTGGAGATTGAAAGCTTCTTCCGCCCCTACGGCGAGGGACGCTCGCGCGTGGCCTGCCTGGCCGACGACGCGGCCGGCTCCTTCCGCAAGGAACGCGCTTCAAACATGTATTCTACAGCCTTGAGAAGGCTCGGTCCGCCGCTCCCCGGGCTCCTGGAAGGGCGGGAAGGCCTCTTCGCCCTGGAGGCCGAGATTCGGTCGGGTTTCAGGCATCAGATAAGGGCCCACCTGGCATGGGCGGGATTCCCCATCCTCGGCGACGGGCGATACGGCGGGGCGCCTGCGCCGCGGCTTTATCTGGAGGCCCACCGCATCGAGATCCTTCCAGAGATAAGCCGGCCCTTCGCGGAGGCTGCGGCTCCCGGCGAGTTCTTCGAGCTTTACGGCGGACTCTCAGGCGCCTCGGCAGCCTCTCCCTCTCCGGGTTTCCGAGCATAGGGGCGCCGCGTGGAATTGACGACGATCGATCCAGCCATCGGCGGCGGGCGCTATCTCGAATTCGGCTTCGGGCCCGGCGGGCGCGTCGTGCCGGGGGATCCCCGCGCCCTTCTGACAACCCTCGCCGCAGGTGACATGGCCTACGCGCCCGGCGAATCGAACGGCCGGCGTACCGCCTTTTTCGCGTCGATCGGGATCGATGGCGGGCGGGTGCTCTCCCTCCGGCTCAAGCATACGCGCAGAGTCCTCACCCATGGCGTAGGGCAGGCCTTTCAGCCGCTCGCCGCGGCGGCCGAGGCTTCGGGCGGCGCCGACGGCGTAGTGACCGCCGACGTTTCCTTTTTCCCGGCCCTCACCGTCGCGGACTGCATGCCCATCTGGGTTTACGATAGGAATTCGGGAGCCTTCGGGGTGCTGCATTCGGGCTGGAAGGGAACGGGCATCCTCGCCGAGGCGGCGCGCTCGATGGCCTCGGCCTTCGGTTCGTCTCCCCGCGACCTCTCGGTGATCCTGGGGCCGAGCATCGGCCCCTGCTGCTACGCCGTGCCAGCCGAACGCGCCGCCGCCTTTCGCGCCGAATTTGGTGAAGGTGCCGCGCGGACCGTGCCGAGCGCGAGCCAGGCCGCCGCGCATCGCCTCGACCTCAGGGCGGCTAACCTGGCCCTCGCCGAGAGCCTTGGCGTGGGCAGGGTTCTGAACGTCGATCTTTGCACCGCCTGTTCCCCCGCGCTTGGCTCGTATCGCCGGCAAGGCCCCGAGCGCTTTACCCGCATGCTCGCCCTCTGCGGCCACGTCTAGGCGGAAGCATCGCGGCGGTCGCGGCCAAGAGGCCGGGCGACTCTCGGGGCGCCGCCCGCCGCTTCCGGGGCGCGGTCCTTCACACGTTTGGCGAAGGGTGGTATGATGCCTGCAAAGGTTGTCCTGGGCCGGCGAGGCCGCGGACCGCCTTGAACATCCTGCGCCTGCCCTGATCATCGTCCTGCGGTTATCGCGCCTTCGCGCGGATGGAAAAAACCTCTCTAGGAGAACTGTCATGGCATACAAAGTCACCGATGCTTGCGTCAACTGCGGCGCCTGCGAAGGCGAGTGCCCCGTCAGCGCCATCAGCGAAAAGAACGACGCCCGCTGGATCGATCCCGCCGCGTGCATCGACTGCGGCAGCTGCGCCTCCGTCTGCCCGACTGAAGCGATCGTCGCCAACTGACGCGAAGCGGGCCAACGGCCCGCGCGAGCGGAGCATCTTCCGCGAAAGCCGCCCTTCGGGGCGGTTTTTTTATGTCGGCGGCATTTTCGCGCGGGCGCCCGCCGCTCCGGGAAATCTAGGCATCCTTGCGTTCGAGCCAGCGAAGGACGAAGTAATTGCCTATTCCCAAAAGAGCCATGGCGCCGATCAGGATAGGGTAGGCGATTTTCCAGTTGTCCGGCCCCGTGATCAGCGTCCACTCGGACATGCCGCCTATTCCGGCGATAAGGCTCAGCGGCATGAAGATCGTGGTGATGAGCGTGAGCCTGTTCACCGATCGGTTCATCCGGTTCGAGGCTTCGGCCATGGCGTTGTTCGTAAGGGTGAGCTGTATCTGGGCCAGGTTCGTCATCGTCTCGCGGTTCGACTCGATGATCTCCACGAACTTGGCGAGGTGGTCGTAGAGGTTGCTGAAATAGGCCAGGTCCGAGACCTGGATGAGGGGGCTGTCGCGCCTGCATATGCGCGCCAGGAGTTCGCGCTCGTGGAGGAGGCTCTTGCGCATGACCATGAGGTTTTGCCTGATGCCGTGGAGCTCGGCCGTGTCCGCCGACCGCGATTCCCCGAGAACTTTATCCTCGAAAGCCGAGATATGGTCGCCCGCTTTTTCCACCAGGGAGAATTTGTTGTCGATGATCCTGTCCAAAATGGCGTGGAGAAGGCGGACGGGGCCGGAGACGAGATTGTCGTTGTCGAGGGCGAAGCGCTCGAGAATGTCCTTGAAGCGCGCGGCGTCGGTTTCATCCCCTCTGAACACCGATACCAGGAAATCCTTTCCGAGGAAGAAGTTTATCTCGCGAATTGCGACGAGGCCTTCCTCCTCGACGAAGTCGTTGAAGAGAACGCCGAGATAGTCGGGAAAAAGGTCCATCTTGGGCAGATACTGGTCGTCGAAGCAGTCCTCGATGGAGAGGGGATGGATGCCGAGACCCTTTATCATGGGTTCGAGGTC
>JAJTBU010000065.1 GCA_021286735.1 bacterium | reverse complement strand
ACCTCGACGCCTACCCCGAGGCGGAGGCCTTCATCAGCCGCACCGCCTGGGAGGAGGGCACCGAAGCCTATCTGGACCTCGTCCGCCAGGCGAAAGCGCGGGCGGGCGACACCCCGATCTTCGCGAGCATCAACTGCGTCGGCACGGGCACGTGGGCCTCCTTCACCAAGCGGATCGAGGAGGCGGGAGCCGACGCCCTCGAACTCAACATCGCCTACATGCCGCATTCTCCACAGCTTTCCTCCAAGGACATCGAGCATCGGGTGCTCTCCCCGGTCAAGGAGGCCAGGCTCTCGACAAAGCTCCCCATCGTGGTCAAGCTCGGTTCGAGCTATTCGAGCCTGCCCCACCTCGCCCAGAGCATCTCCAAGGAGGGCGCCAACGCCCTCGTGCTCTTCAACCGCTTCTACCGCTTCGACATCGACATCGGCGGCATGAAGCTCGTGCGCGCCCAGCCTCTGAGCGACGCCGACGAGTATCACGACAGCCTCAGGTGGGTGGCGCTGCTCTTCCAGCGCGCGGGCATCGAGCTGGCCGGATCGACGGGCATCCACAGCGCCGAGACGGTGGCCAAGTTCATCCTGGCGGGCGCCGGCGCCACGGAGCTCTGCTCGGTCATCTACAAAAATGGATGGAAGGCGATCGGCGCCGTCCTCGACGACCTGCGCGCCTTGCTGGAGGCGCAGGGCTTCTCATCGCTGGACGCGATGCGCGGCAAGCTTTCGGCCTTCAACGCCGGCAAGCCCGACGACTATCTGCGCCTGCAGTATATCAAGGCGCTCACGGGCATCTCCTGAGTTTTCCGCGTTTCACGCATGCCGGCCGGCAATAGGGATTCCTGACCGGCATCGGAGGGGAAGACCGCCGGGCCGCGAGGCCCGGTGGTCTTTTTTTCAGTGCGCCAGCTCAGCCGCCGCGCGCCCCAGCAGCGTCCGCGGAAGCACGACGGGCACATGGCAGGCGTCGATGAATGCCCGCTTCATCGCGCGCGTGTAGCCGATGCAGTCGAGGACGACGAGGGTCGGTTCCATGAGCGCGACGGCGCGGGCGGCGGCCTCGACCTGCGCGGGCGTCGAAGAGTAGGGGGAGAGCGCGGCGGCTTCCACGGCCAGCCCCTGGCGCGCCCATTTTCCCTTCATTTCGTCGATCTGCAGGGGTGAGGGGACGACGGCGACGATCCTGGGACGGCTTGCCGCCCGCGCGCCGCGGAAGCCGGAAACTGGGCCCGTTCCGGCGCGCCCATCGGCATTGCCGGTCTCTCCGGATCCGTCTTCCCCTCCTGCGACGGACTTGAGAAAATGTGCCAGGATGCGGTCCGGCCTCAGGAGCGGCACGGAGGTCTCCAACGGGGGGAATTCCCCCGTGCAGAAGAGCGCGATGGAGGAAACCCCCACTTCCTCCAGCCGCCCGATGCCCGCCCGCAGAAGCGGGAGGATGAGCGCCTCGTCGAGGGCGACTTCCGTCCCGTCGAGCAGGCGGGTCACGAGGACGACGCCCGGTCGGGCCGGGTCGGGGGCGCAGGCCGCTATCGCCTCCCTCGTGAGCCCGTCGAGGGCGCCCGCCTGGATGAGTTCGACGCCTTCGCCCGCCGCTTCCTGGAATTCCCGCGCCACGTCGTCCCGCGGCGCCTGGCCGATGGTCAGGCCGCCGATCTTCATCCTGGCCACGCGTCTATTCCTTTTGGGCGCCGGCGGCGTCGAAGCGCTGCAGATGCTCCATCGAGCCGTATATCTTCTTCATTTTGGCGAATTCCTCCGCGTCGTGAAACCTGCACCCGCCCGCGGTGAAGGACTTGGCGACCTCGAGGCAGAACCTGGCCGCCTCCTCGATGTCCGTCTCGCGGCTCGCGCCGGTGCCGCAGCCGGGAACCGGGCGGACCGTCGTGATCGCCACGCCGACCACGGGGGCCTTCGTGGCGGTACAGGGCTGCAGTATCGAGTTGACGTGGAAAAGGCCGTTGCCGTAGGGCGTTATGTCCTGGGTCGAAAGGGGGAGGATCCAGGGCATCTGGCCGCTCGACCACTCGACGATGTCGAGGAGGTCGTCGGCGGGCTTCAGGATGTAGCCCTGCATCACCGTAGGGCTGATAGCGAAACCGCGGTGGTTGATGATCCTGTTCCCCTTGGTCGTGTCGATCGAGAGGATGGCCTCCATCGCGGGGTCGACCTCGTGGGCGTTCATGCTGGCCATGTCCACGGGCGAACCCATGAAGGCGACGGGAAGGTGGGGGCTCGTCGGGGCGTTTGGGCATATGTGCGTGGCAATGATGACGTCGCCCTCGAGCCGGTCGCCGCGGGCCGCCATGTCGGCGAGCTTGGCGGCGCAGGCGAGGGCCGCCACAGCGCCGTCCGCGTCCGAGACGAGTCCGATGCGCTCGGGGCGGGCGCCGATGCCGCCGAGACGGCCTATGATGCCGAGCGTGGGCTTGTCGCCGCCCGACGATTTCCCCGCGGTGCCGGGGATCGCGATCCGGATGAAATCCGTCGAGCCGCGCGCGCCCGCGATGCGCTTCACCGAGATGTCCGCGACGCCCTTGGCTTCGAGGTGGCGCTTGACCGTCTCGCCCGACACATGGGCGTCGTCCAGCAACTCGTACATTTCGATCACTTGCTTGAGCATTTTATTCCTCCCTGATGCTATACTGTGCTATACGCAATTCCGGCGGGTTCCGCGGTTCGCGCGGGGCCGGCTCCGGAAACGATTTCCATCATTCCGCCTTGGGGGCGACGTCCGATGCGAGTATTGCTTGTCGAAGATGAGAAATCCCTGGCCCGCCTCGTCGAAATAGAGCTGCTGCTCCAGGGGTTCGAGGTGGAAGTCTGCCATGAGGGGAAGCCGGGGCTCGGCAGGGCGCTGGACGGGCAGTTCGATCTCCTCCTCCTCGACTGGATGCTTCCCGACATCGAAGGCATCCAGATATGCCGCGCCCTGCGGACGCGCGGCTCCAGGCTTCCCATCATCATGCTCACCGCCAAGAGCGGGGTTCCCGACGAGGTCCGCGGGCTCGACGCGGGCGCCGACGACTACATCGTCAAACCCTTCGACATGGAACAGCTCGTCGCGCGGATAAGGGCGGTATGCCGCCGCGCCGAATCGCCGGAGATGCGGGATGTCAAGCTGGGCGCGGGAAACGTGATGCTCCATCCCGACGAGCGCGCCGTCTACGAGAACGGCGCGCGCATCCACCTCACGAACAAGGAATACGAAATATTCCGGCTCCTCCTCGAGAATCGCGGAAGGGTCGTCTCCAAGGACGAGATCAAGTCCACGGTCTGGGGGAGCGATTTCCACCTCGACGAAGGCGCCATCGCGGTGCACGTGAAGGCGATCCGCGACAAGCTCGCGACGGTCGACATCGAGAATATCCGCGGATTCGGCTACATGATTCCGAAGGAAGGCCGGAAGGAAGGAATCTGAGAGATGAAGGCGCGATTTCTCGTCCTCTTGCTCACGCTCGTGCTGCTCGTCTCCGTCGTGGCGCTCGCCGTCTCGAGGCGCACCGCGGAGAGCTCGCTCCGCCACATGGTGCTCGAAAGCGCCAAGAACAGGCTTTCCCTCATCGCCTGGGGCTTCAACGCCGCCACGCAGGACGTCGACCTCTACTCCTACCTCGAATTCGACCACGAGATGATGATCGCGAAGAAGGCGGGCATGCCCGTCTTCCAGTACGGCACCGCGCTGCTCGACGCGTCCAGGCCCGGCATCGCGCGGTTCGAGCGGACCATGGGAGGCTACGACTTCGTCCTGCTCGTCGATCTCGAGGCGGAGCTCGCGGAGAGATTCTACCCCGTCACGCTGACCATCTACACGATATGCGGCATCTTCGCGCTGCTCTTCGCCGTCACGGGCCTCGTGTTCGTCAACATGGTGGCCAACCCCATCGCCAGGATGGCCGAGACCGTGGAGCGCATAACGTCGCGCAATCTCAACGTCCGCCTCCCCGTGCCGGCGCGGAAGGACGAACTCCGCAAGCTGGTGGTCACCTTCAACGCGATGCTCGACGACATCGCCTCCACCTACGTGCGCCAGGTGCGCTTCATCGAGGACCTCACCCACGACATCGCGACGCCCGTGCAGATCATGGAGGGGTTCCGCCAGTTGGCGGAGCGCCACGGAAACAAGCCCGGGCTCGTGGCCGAGTTCATGGAGGCGGCGAAGGTGCAGCTCGCGCGGCTGCGCTCCATGACCGAGACGTTGCGCGATTCGCTCGCCGCAGAGCGCGTCAGGCGCGTCGAGCGCGCCGACGCGACCGCGATCACGGCGAGGAACCTCTCGTACTACCGCGAGCTGCATCCCGACATCGAGTTCACGGGTTCGATCGCGCAGGGCGTGCACTTCGCGGTCGCCCCCGAGGATTTTGAGCGGATCGAGGGCATCCTCGTCGACAACGCCGTGAAATACGGGCGTTCCGGCGGCAGGGTCGAAATAGCGCTCGAGCGCGACCGCCTCAGCGTGAGGGACTTCGGCGTGGGCATCCTCCCTGAGGAGAGGCAGGCGATCTTCGAGCGCTACCACAGGTCCCCCGGGGCTGAGGCGCTGGGGCCCGGCTCGGGCATCGGCCTTTCGATCCTGCGGCGGTTCTCCGAGGAGTACGGTTTCAGGATCGAGGTCGACAGCGAGCCGGGCGCGGGATCCACCTTCAGGCTCCTTTTTCGCGATCCATCAGCCGCTCGATGAGCTCGTCCGCGGACGTGTAGACTTCGCCGCCCATGGATTCGGCGAATTCCTTTTTGGCAGCCGCCAGCGCCGACGGATCGGCGATGAGGTCCCAGGCCGCGCCGGCCATGACCTGCGCGGCGTAGAGCATCGCCTTCATTCCCATGCCGGAACCCGACGCCGCGGTGGCCTGCCAGGTGTGCGAGCCGACGCCCATGGGCCAGGTCGCCGTGTTGATCTGCGCGGTAGGCGCGATGTGCGACACGTCGCCCACGTCCGTGGAGGCTGGGATCACCCATTGCCTGCCCCAATAGCCGACCCCCTCGTGGAGGGAGATTTTCGCCAGGGAGGAGGCCGAGGCCGCGTCGACTCCCAGCATGAGGAGGGTCTCCCTGCGCTGGTCCTCCGTCGTGGTGTCGCACAACGCCTTCGCGAAGGCCCTGTCCTCGTCGGTGTAGGCGGGGAAGGGGGCCTGGCCGAGATTGTCGTGCAGAAGGTCTGAGATGACGCCGTTGGGGCAGACGTCGTAGCAGCCGTGCAGGAAGCTGTACTCGAAGGAGGTGCCCGTCATGATGGCGGCGCCGCGGGCGACGTCCAGCACCCTGCCGATGAGGGGAACGACTTCGCGCATCTTAGGCGACCGGATCTGGTAGGTGCCCGACGCGAATTCCGGGACGATGTTCGCGCGCTCGCCGCCCGAGTTCACGATATAGTGGATGCGGGCGCCCGAGGGCATGTGCTCGCGCAGGAATTCGATGCCGACGTTGGTGAGGGTGACCGCGTCCAGCGCCGAGCGCCCCATGTGGGGAACCTGGGCGGCGTGGGCCGGCTTGCCCCGGAACCTGAACTCGAGCTGGACCGAGGCGTTCGTCCCGTAGGCGGCCACGGTGTTGAGGTCGGCGGGGTGCCAGCACAGCACCGCGTCCAAGCCGTCGAAGACTCCCGCCTTGGCCAGGACGGGCTTGCCGAGCTGCTCCTCGGCGGGGCAGCCGAAATAGCGGATCGTGCCGGCGAGCGCGCCCGCCTCGATGGCCTTCATGATGCCGTAGGCGGCGCCGAGGCTGGCGGTGCCGAGCAGGTTGTGGCCGCATCCGTGGCCCGGCCCGCCGGGAACGGCCGGATCGCGCATCGTCGCAATTTTCTGCGACAGTCCCGGCAGGGCGTCGAACTCGCCCAGAATCCCGATGACGGGCGATCCCTTTCCATATTCCGCGACGAAGGCGTAGGCCTGTATCCCATCCAGCTCGCCGACTCGAAACCCCAGCTCGCGGCAGAGCTTTTTCTGGGCAGCCGACGATTCCTTCTCCATGAACGAGAGCTCCGGCGAATCCCAGAGCGCCTTCGCGTGGGCGGCAAAACGGTCCGCCTCCCGACCGATCGCTTCGAAAACCTGTCGCTTGTCCATCGCATCCTCCGAGTCCGGGTATACCCTGCCGGAGGAAAGCCCGGAAGCGGATCGGCCGATCTTAATGCAATTTTAATTGTCGCCTAATGATATCTTCAAACATCCCGGCTCCGGGACAGCATAAGATGGATCAGGGCATAGTCTCAAGGAGGAACTCACATGAAAGGACTTTTGAAAAAGCTCGCGTTCACGGCGATGTTCTGCTTGCTGATCGTCGCCGGCGCGTACGCGGCGCCTGAAGTCAGGCTCATCGTCGGCCAAGGCACCGACCCCGTCATCCTCGATCCGCCGATGTACAGCGACACCCCGACCCACAACATCAACCTGCTCATCTACGATCGCCTGTACGACCTCACCAAGGAGGGCACCGTCGTTCCCAGCCTCGCCGTCGACCTTCCGAAGATCGAGGAAAACGGCACGAAGTACACCATCAAGGTGCGCGGCGACGTCAAATTCCACAACGGCGCCAAGTTCAACATCGACGACGTCATCTTCTCGTTCAACAGGGGCGCGTTCAACGACAAGTCCCAGATGAAGTCGATCTTCGCGATGATGTACGACATGAAGAAAGTCGACGACTACACCGTGACCTTCCGAACCGGCAAGTTCGACGCCACCAAGGCGCCTGCGGGGACCACCGAGAACACTCTCAAGTCCTTCGATGCGCGCACGCCCTACTTCAAGCCCGCCGCCTTCGGCTCGCAGCTCAACCAGCTCACCTGGCTCGGCGCGTCCATCGTCAGCAAGACCACGCTCGAGAAGGCCGCCTCCGACGGCACGCTCAAGGACTACGGCATCACCTGGGCGATCGGCACCGGTCCCTTCAAGTTCGAATCCTGGGCCCAGGGCGACAGCCTGACCATCGCCCGCAACACCGACTACTTCGACAAGACGATCAAGACGAACGCGACCAAGATCACCTTCAAGACGATCAAGGATCCCTCGGCCCTCAAGACCGCCTTCCTCAACAAGGAAGTCGACCTCATCATGAACGTCGTCCCCCTCGACGCCCGCGAACTCGAGACGCAGGGCGCGACCATCCTCATGACGAACGGCAACTTCGGCTACCACTACCTGGCCTTCAACATGAAGTCGCCCAGGGTCGGCCAGGTCAACGCCGACGGCAGCCCCGACCTCGACGGCACCTACGACCTCGAGTCCGCGTCGACCAAGCTGAGAATGGCGCTGGTCTATTCCGTCAATCCCTCCGACATCGTCAACTCCCCCGACATCATCGACAAGAAGGGCAAGGTCACCCTGCAGTACGTCGAGACCCTCCCGTTCGGCCACATCGCCGACCCGGCCGGCACCAGGATGACGGAAGGCAACGACAAGACCGGCTACTACAACGCGCAGAAGGCGAAGGAGTACTTCGCGCAGGTCCCCGCCTCGATGAAGGAGCCCGGATCGCTCAAGCTCACCGCCTTGTCCGGCAGCATGTACGTGAAGGAAGCCCTCGTGATCAAGGACCAGGTCAAGCGCACGCTCGGCGTGGACCTCATCACCATCGAGCAGGTCGCCCTCTCCGAGCTCGCCACCCGCCGCGGCAACGCCGATCCGAAGGTGTGGGACCTCCTCGTCAACTGGACCCAGACCGACGATTCCTACTACATCTTCGTGGCCTTCGACGGCGACAACACCTCCCTGCTGCACGACACCAAGTTCTACTCCAAGGGCGCCCAGACCTGGATCGAGAAGGGCAACTCCCTCGCGAACGGCCCCGAGCGCAACGCAGCCTACCAGAACGCCGCCAAGGAAGTGCTCAAGGTCATGCCGCGCGTGCCGCTCGTCGCGATCTTCGGCATCTCCGCCTGCCAGAAGGACATCGGCGGCGTGGAGATATTCCCCTCCGGTTCGTTCAGGCTTTCCGACGCCACCAAGGGTTTGAAGAAGTAAGTTCCCTTCGAGGGAAGGGCCCCTTCGCGGGGCCCTTCCCATCTTGCGACACATTCCGAGGTATAGAATGACCCGGTACATTTTCCGCCGACTGCTGCAGCTGATCCCCGTCATCATCGGCGTGACGTTCATCGTGTTCACCTTGACCTATATTTCGCCAGGCGACCCCGCGCGCATGCTGCTTCCGCAGGACGCGAGCACGCAGGACGTGGCGCACATGCGCTCCCTCATGGGCATCGACCAGCCCTTCCTCACGCAGTATTTCCACTTCCTTTTCGGCTTCAAGGGGCCGGGGGACGGGTCATTCGACTACAAGGGGCTCGTCGCGCTGGACCTCGGAAGGTCCTACGTCTCGAACAGGCCCGTGTTCGGGACGATCCTGCAGCGCTTCCCCAACACGGCCCTGCTGACGGTCATCGCGCTGACCCTTTCGATCGCGATATCCATTCCCTTTGGAATTCTCTCGGCCACGCGGCAATACTCCAAGACCGACATGACCGTGACCATACTCGCCCTGATAGGCCTCTCCATGCCGGCGTTCTGGCTGGGCATGATGCTGATATGGATATTCTCGGTGCAGCTGCGGTGGTTCCCCTCCCTCGCGACGCCCGCCAACCTGAAGTCCATCATACTTCCCGCCATCACGCTGGCGGCGATGAACACGGCGGTGCAGACGCGCATGACCCGTTCGTCGATGCTCGAGGTCATCAGGCAGGATTACGTGCGGACCGCCAGAGCCAAGGGCCTCGACGAGAAATCGGTCATCCGCCACCACGCGCTCCGCAACGCCCTCATCCCCGTCGTGACGGTGATAGGCCTCCAGGTGGGGCAGCTCCTCGTCGGCGCCGTGCTCACCGAGACCGTGTTCTCCTACCCCGGAATAGGGACCATCATGGTCGACGCGATCCAGCGCAAAGACACCCCGCAGATCCTGGCGTCGGTCGTGTTCGTGGCGATCGTGTTCGCGCTCGTCAACCTCGTCGTGGACATCCTTTACGCGCTCATCGATCCGCGCATCAAGGCGCAGTACGTGACGAAGCGCAAGAAACGGACCGCGCGGACTCCCGCGCTCCAGGGGGCCGCCGGTGCGCGCTGATACTACACAAGCGAACAGGGAGACTTCGTCCCGCCGCAAGAAGGACACTCCCTTCTCCGAGTTCTGGAGTCGCTTCAGGAAGAACAAGCTCGCGGTCGCCGGCATGGTAGTCGTGGCGCTCTACATACTCATGGCCGTTTTCGCCGACCTTTTCTTCTCCTATGATTTCATCACCGGCAACCAGATATCGTCCGCCTTCGCGAAACCGGGCCAGACGACCACCGTGGAATGGAACGGCGGCGAGATGAAGCATCTCTACCTGTTCGGCGCGGACAACTTCGGCAGGGACATCCTCGGCCGCATCGTCCACGGCGCGAGGGTGTCGATGATCATCGGCTTCACCACCGCGGCCTTCGCCATAGTCGTCGGGGGGGCGCTGGGCGCCATAGCCGGCTATTACGGAGGCATGATCGAGACCGTCATCATGAGGGGGGCGGACATCCTCCTGGCCATCCCGAACATCCTGTTCGCGCTCGCCATCGTCGCCGCCCTGGGCCCGAGCTTCAGGAACCTCCTCCTCGCGATCGGCGTCACTTCGATTCCCGCCTACATCCGCCTCGTGCGGGCATCAGTGCTGACCGTGAAGGACCAGGCGTTCGTCGAGGCGGGCAAGCCCCTCGGCGCGCGGGACCCGAG
>JAJTBU010000064.1 GCA_021286735.1 bacterium | reverse complement strand
TTCCTCGCGCAGGTTCGCGTCGAGGTTCGTGAGCGGCTCGTCCAGGAGCATGACGGCGGGTGACGTGACGAGGGCCCGCGCCAGGGCGACGCGCTGCTGCTGGCCGCCCGAAAGCTGGTAGGGATAGCGGTTGGCGAGGCCCTTCAAGCCCACTTGGTCGATAGCCTTTCGCGCATCCTCGGCGATCTTTTCCTTGGGAGCCTTGGCGATTTCGAGAGGATAGGCGATGTTTTCGTGAACGGTCTTGTGCGGCCAGACGGCGTAATCCTGGAAGACCACGCCGATGTGCCGCTCCTCGGGCGGCAGGGCGTGTCTCTCGTCCGCCACGACCTTGCCCGCGATGCTCACCGTTCCGGCATCGGGGGTCTCGAAACCGGCGATAAGCCGCAGGATGACGGTCTTGCCGCATCCGGATGGGCCGAGGAGGGTGAAGCACTCTCCCGATTTGATGGTAAGTTCGAGACTGTCTAGGACTTTCCTGGTCCCGTACGATTTCGACACCCCCGACAGCTGAAGGTCAGCCATGCTGGATTCTCCTTATGAGCGTGAATGGATTTTTCGCCAGGACGCTGGCCGCGCGGGCCGCCGCCAGCGGGAGCCGGAGCGCCCGCCGCCGGCGGGCCTCGAGCCCCGGTCCCGGCGGCGGGCCTCTGTTTTTCTATTTTTTTTGCATTATCGCGGTGAATTTATCGATGGTGGCCTGTTTCTCGACCATCAGCTTGAGATAGTCGATCTTCATCGCGCGCTTTACGGCTTCGTCGGGGGTGACGAGGCCGACGCCCTGGACGATGGGGACATCCTTCCTGATGGGGAGGGTGTAGTTGCCGGCGATGATCGTCTGGCCCTCCTTGGAGAGCAGGTAGTCGACGAACTTCTGCGCCGCGGAGAGATTGGACGTTCCTTTGAAGATCGCCACGGGGCTGGGAACGACGAGCATTTCCTTGGGATAGACGAAGCCGAGGGGGGCGCCGAGCTTGATCTTGTCGATCGTGATGTAATCGACGCCGATGCAGCCCGCCAGGTCCCCCGCTGCGGTGTCGTCGACGACCTGCCCGGAACCCTGCCCGAGCTTGCCGCCGTTGGCGCGCAGCTTCGTGAAATAATCCCAACCCAGGTTTTCCGCCATCATGCCGACGGAGACCATGGCCGTGCCGGACAGGGCCGGGTTGGCGATGGCGAAGCTGTCCTTCCACGCCGCTCCGAAGAGATCGCTCCACTGCGTGGGCGGGGTCTTGATCTTGTTGGTGTTGTAGGCGACGCCGAGGGTGCCCAGGCGGGCCGGCGTGAAGTCGTAGTCCGGGTCGACGAGGGGGCTGACTATGTACTGCGCCTCGGGGGATTTGTAGCGCTGGAGGACGCCTTCCTTCTTGAGTGAATAGAAATCGGGAACTTCGCTCGTCCAGAGGACATCGGCGACGAGCTTGCCCGATTGGCGCTCAGCCGCTATCTTGGCCATGATCTTGCCGGCGCCGGCGGAGTAATAGTCGAACTGAATGTTCGGATACTTCTTCACGAAGCCGTCGCGGAGTTCGCCGATGAGCACTTCCTTCATCGAAGTGTACACCATCAGCTTTTCCTTGCCCTGGGCGAAAGCGGGCGCGATCCCGGCCGCGAGGAAAACCATAAGCAGCAATAGAGCACGTTTCATTGAATCCTCCTTGAACGTGATTCGCCATTCTCAAGGGGGATTTTGAAACCGGCAACGAGTACTTTGGTACTTTGGGCGGAATTTTTCAGCTCAAAATGCGCGGATCGGGCAGGAATCCCGGATTTTCCTCGACGTAGCGGCGCAGCGACTCCAGCGTCAGCCCGGATTCCTGCATGAGGACGAGGGCGGAGAAGCGATCCTGGACGCCAATCCTCCGGTAGATGGCGCCGAGGTAGTTCTTTACGGTCTGCTCGCGGATGCCGAGCAAGGACGCGATTTCCTTGTTGCTCTTCCCGGTGAGGAGGAAAAGAAGGACGACCTGCTCCTTCGGCGTCAGTGATTCGTACCAGGCGGGCATGCGATCCAAGGGCTGGAATCCGGGAGCCCGGTCTCCTTCGTCCGGCTTGCCTTGATCCCTCGCCTCGGCCCACGCGGCGTACAGGAACCACAGCGCGCCGAGGAGGCAGCCGAAGAGGGCGATCTTGACGAAGATCGGCAGAGTCTGCGCCGGAATGGGCAGCACCGCGACGAGGGTCCAGTCCTTGTCTGGTATCGGGACGAAGGCTATCCAGAAGGAAGCTTCGCGCTTGTCGGCTCCCGCCGTCGAGCGATATTTGTAGCTTCCCGCTTCGCCGGATTTGAGCCGGGGCTTCAGGCGCTCCTCGTAGCCGGGTATGGCGTCGGCGACGGGCATCGCCATGAAGGCCGGATCGACCGACGCGAGTATCCGATCGTTCCTGTCCAGCAGCACGTTGTAGTCGGTCTTCTTGGTGACGGCGATGCCCTCGTCCTGCGAGTATCCGCCCACCGTCCTGGCGAGCCGGTCCGGGTCGATGAGGAGGACGAGCACTCCCAAGGCGCGATTGTCCGCCCGGCGCTTGATCAGGCGGGCGCAGAGCAGCGTCGATGGCGCGGCGCCGCCGGGCAGGACGCTCCAAACGGCTCTGCCGTCGGCCGCGGCGGCGCCCTCCATGATGTCGTCGCGCACCGGGATCCATCGAGACCGCGTCAGGGAGTCGCTCATCGTGAGCGGGATTTTAGCCGGCCCCCGCGTCGCGAAGAATATCGCGTCCTCCAGTTCGGGGACGGTTTCGGCGAGGCCTTCGAGATGCTCCGAGAATATGAAGTTCCATCGGGAGATATCGTAGCGCTCGCTGTCGGAGTTGTAGGAATCCAGGGTTTCGTTCAGGATCGTGTTCGACAGGAACTGCAGTGATATGGCCTCGATGGCGTCGGCGAGTTCAGCGGTCCGCCGCGCCCGCATCGGCAGGGTGCTCGACGCGTAGTCGACGGGGTCCCGCTGCTTGGCCGACAGCCTGACGTCGAGAGTCAGGAGCGCTATCGAGGCGGAGGCCAGGAGGATACCCGCAAAGAGCCTCAGTCGGAGGCGGGGGATTTTTGCGCCGATATCCGAAAACGTTCGCATTCGGGCAGTATAACGTGAAAATCCCGGGGAATTAAAAGATTTTTCGACTTTTCAGATATGCCTGGCCAAGTGCTCGACCAGGATCTTCAAACCGATCAGCAGCAGAACCGTGCCTCCGGCGATGTCGGCCCATTCCTCCAGGACCGTCTTGAGCTTCCTGCCGAACAGGATGCCCAGGGCGCAGGTAAGGAAGGTCGTGACGCCGATCACCGCCGCCGGACCGTAGATCGGCGAGCCGATCATGCTGTACGACAGACCCACGGCCAGGGCGTCGATGCTCGTGGCGAAGGCCAGGACGGTCAGGGTGTCGAGCCTCATGATGCCGTGGCTCTTGACCTCGTCGGGATCGGGACAGGCTTCGGGCGAGCGGGCGCGGATGCCGCCGTAGATCATCTTGCCGCCCACGGCGGCGAGGAGGAGAAAGGCGATCCAGTGGTCGAAGCCCTGGATCAGCTGGCGGAAGGCGCCGCCCAAGTACCAGCCGATCACCGGCATGGCGAACTGGAAAAAGCCGAAGAAGAGGGCCGCGCGCAGGCCGATGGCCGCCGGGATCGAGGCGGTGCAGATCGAGGCCGAGACGGACACGGCGAAGGCGTCCATGGAGAGGGCGAGCCCGATGAGTATGCTGGTCAGCATCGCTCAGTACTTCCGCGTCAAAAGGCTTTCGGTGATGGCGACGAGATCGTCCCGGGCCGGGCAGGCCGGCAGGCGCCCGATCTCCCGGCGCGCGCGGTCCGTGAAGCTAGCCGCGATCAGCCTGGCCTCGTCCAGGGCGCCCGAGTCGGCCACGGCCTTCAGGATCAGGGCGATCGTCGCGTCGTCGAGGCGCTCCTTCGTCAGGAGGGGGCGCAGCGCGGCGCCTTCCCTGCGCAGGGCGAGGATGAGGGGGAGGGTGAGGAGGCCTTCCTTGAGGTCGTTGCCCACGGGCTTGCGGAGGGTCTCGCCGTCCGACTCGTAGTCGAGGATGTCGTCGATGATCTGGAAGGCCATGCCGATGTCGTAGCCGGCCCTGCGGAGGGCCTGGGTGAGGGCCGCGCCCGCCTTGGCCTCGCTCGCGCCCACGTGGAGGGAGAGCGAGAAGAGGGCCGCCGTCTTGCCCGCGATGGTCCGCAGGTAGCCGCGGCGCGAGGTGGCGAAGCTGAACTTCGAGAGGTCCTGGCTGATCTCGGCGGAGCAGATAGCGCCGACGAAGCGGGCGAGGGCCCGGGAGCTTTTGACGCTGGCGTAGTCGGCGGCGAGCCGGAAACTGCGAGAGAAGAGCCAGTCGCCCGCGAGGATGGCGTTGGTCGTGCCGAAGCGCCCGTGCAGGGAGGGGATGCCCCGCCTGACATCGGCCTGGTCGATCACGTCGTCGTGGATGAGGCTCGCGACGTGGAGCAGCTCGACCGCCGCGGCGATGTGGGCGATCTTTGATCCCGCGGCGGCGCGGCCCGTAGCGAGCCGGCGCTCCTGGGGGCCGAAACCAGCCCCGATGAGCACGAAGGCCGGCCTGAGCATTTTGCCGCCGGAGAGCACGAGTTCCCGCGTCTCGGCGGCGAGAGGGTAGGCGGGATCCCCCAGGGAATCCGCGAGTATCGCCTCGACTTCGGCGAGCCGCGCCGCGATCGTCGGGCAATCGTTCCAGATAGCGTTCATGTAGCCTCTATCGTTCTAAAAAAACGGACGTCCGGAGCGCGATGCCCGCGGGACGTCCGGTCTCGTTAGTATGAAAATCGCTTATTTCGTGGGATCGTCGCCGTAGAAGTGCCAGTTGCGGGCGAACTTGGTGCCGTTCCACCAGCGCTTCACGCGAGGCACGATCCAGTAGTCGCAACCGAAGGCCCTGCCCGCGCCGCCCAGCATCACGATGGCCGCGAAGACGAACCAGAGCTGGTCCCAGGCGAACATGCCCGACATCGTGAAGACGAGGCACATGCCTATGCTCGCGACCGCGGCGAGCCAGGTGAAGCAGCCGCCGAAGAGGGCCAGGCCGATCGCCATCTCCATGACCACGATCATGATCTGGAAGAAGCTGAAGGGCAGGTAGGCGAAGATGCCGTCCATGAAGGTGGTCCTGAACCAGGTGACTAGCCCTGAGCTCGGGTTGAAAATGGGCTTCGTCAGGTCCCAGACCACGTGGAAGGCCTTGGCGACCGGCTCGGCGGCCGCGGGAACGGCCGCTGCCGCGCTCGCGGCGCTCGTCGCCGCTACGGTCGTGGCAGTGGTGGCGGCCGCGCTGGCGGCGGAAACCGCGGCGACGGTCGTCGTGGTGACGGCGGAGGCCGCGCTCGTGGCCGCGGCGATCGTGGTGGCGGTGGCGGTGGCGGCGCTCGTGGCCTCGACGGCAACCTGCACGCCCTTCTGCACGACGCCGGGGGAGAACATCCAGCCGGAGCTGGAACCCTTGGCGAAGTTCAGCCAGCCCTCGCCGATCTTGTTGATGCCTTCGAAGAGCCACATCAGGCCCAGCCACATCCTGAGGAGGAGGGGCCAGTAGGCGCGGACCTTGTAGGAGATGAAGCCGCCGATCAGGGTGTGGTCGTTCTTCATGTCGAGGAACTCGTGCTTGAAGTACTCCCAGACCTGGTTGAAGCCGGCGATCGTGAACAGGTAGAACATGTTGATGAAGTGCTTGAAGAACAGGGCGATGAAGCCCGAGGTCTTCCAGTTCATCGCGTTGGCCACGCCGTAGCGCCCGCCCAGGGACACCATGAAGCCGTGGTAGTTCGGCGTGAACTCGTGCTTCTCGCCGCCCTCGATGTCCGCCACGATGTTCTTGGCCGCGGTCTCTGCGGAGAAGTGGGCCGACTCGACGATCTGCGCCATCGGCTTGCCGTTCTCCATCATGAGGCCGGCGTTGTCGCCGACGACGTAGACGTTCGGGTACTTGGTCGAGCGCATGCCCTTGTCGCACTCGATGCGGTTGCGCTTGCCCATGGGCAGGGCCAGGGATCCCGCGAAGCTCGAGCCCTTGACGCCGCAGGTCCAGACGAAGGTCTCGGTCTCGAAGGCGCTGCCGTCCTTGAGGAGGACCTTGCCGGGCTCGGCGCCGACGATGGCGACGCTGGTGTGGATTTCGCAGTGCTTCTTGGACAGGTATTTCTCGGCCTTGGCGCGCAGCGGCTCCTCCAGGATGGGGAGGATCGTGGGCAGGGCCTCGATGTTGACGACGCGGACGTCCTTGGGGTCGATGTAGAGCTTCTTGCACATCACGTCGCGGTACTCGAGGAACTCGCCGATGAGCTCCATGCCCGTGAAGCCTGCGCCCGCCACCACGAAGGTGAGCATTCGGCGGCGCTTCTCGGGGTCGAGCTCCTTGGCGGCCTCGGTGTACATGTGCTCGACGTGGTTGCGGATCTTCATCGCGTCCTCGAAGGACCAGAGCGTGAAGCTGTTTTCCTTGATGCCGGGGATGCCGAAGAACTCGGGCTCGGCGCCGACGCCGACCACGATGTAGTCGAAGGCGTAATTGGCCAGCTTGCCGTGGGCGACCTTGGCCTCGAAATCGACGTTCTCGATCTTGTCCAGCACGACGTTGATGCGGCGCGCGCCGAAAATCTTCTTGAAGCTGACCTGGACCGACTCGGGCTCGGTGCGCCAGCCGGCCACCTCGTGCAGCTCGGTCATCAGCGTGTGGTAGGGCCTCATGTCGACCAGGGTGATCTCGACGTTGGGATCTTTCCGGAAGTGCTTCTCGAGGATCTTGCCGGCTTTTACGCCGCCGTACCCGCCGCCGAGAATGAGGATTTTCTTTACTTCGTTCATCAGGGAACTCCCGTTAGGATAGTGTGAAATTGGGTTGACGCCGAGGAGTATACAGCATTCTTCAAAAAAATACTATATTCTTATATTGATATATCCTTATTTTTTCCGCAGACCGGCGGGGGCCGCCCCCGGCTCGCTCCAGTCGCGGCCCCCGCCGCAAACCCCGCCCCGTCGGCGGCAGTCGTCGCCGCAAACCCCGCCCCGCGCTTCAACGCTTTCCCGCCACGGCTGAAAATAAATGCGATTATTCTCTATTGACGCCTTTAATATTGTGTTATACGGTTGGTTTCGCTTGTTGCTAAATTTATGTGCTTAAATAAATTACAAGTACAGGAGTAAGCAATGGGAAAGATCGACGTCCGAACGGGAGCGCGGCGCGCGGCCGCAGCGCTCGTCGCGTGGGCGGCCATGGCGGCCCTGGCGGGCTGCTGGCTCGGAGCGGAAGGAGGCACGGCGACGCTCGAGATACGCCTGGGTTCGCCCGGCGGGGTCGGGGCGAAATCCATCGCGCCGCAGGGGCAGAGCCTGAAGATCGCGGCCTACGACCTCTACGCCGAGGGTCCCGGGGGAGCCGGGTTCAGCGCCCTGGGCGTCAGCTCCTCGGTCTACGTGAAGTCGGGACTCAGGCCGGGCGCCTGGACCGTCTACGCGGTCGGCAAGAACTCGGGCGGAGTTTCCCTGGTGCGGTCGCCCGAGGCGACCGTAACCCTGGCGCTCGCCGAGACGACGGAGGTCTCCCTCCTCTGCGTGCCGCTTCCGGGGAAGGGCAGCCTGTCCATCGATCTCGCCTGGCCGGCCGCCTCGGTGGTGCAGGGCGCGGTTGAGGCTACGCTGGCGCCGCAAGGGGGATCGGCGGCGCCCATCGCGTTCACGGTTTCGGGCGCCAGCGCCAGCTACGACAGCGCCGCCACCCTGGCCGCGGGCTACTACACGCTGAACCTGCTGCTCCGCGACGCCGCGATGTCGAACTACCTGGTCTGGTCGACCACCGAGTCGGTCTACATCTTCAAGGAGCAGGTGACGGCGGCCGACTGGACGCTCAGCGCCGCGGACACCGACGAGGCGCCGGCGCCGGGCATGACGCTGCGGCTGGCGACCGATGTCAGGATGCCGCTCGCCGTCGCGCTCTCCGGGGTGCCCGCGACTCTCGCGCGGGGGCAGTCGGCCACTGTCTCGGCGTCCTCCGTGCCCGCGGCCGCCTCCTGGCGCTGGTTCGTCGACGGCGCCGAGGTGGCCGGCGAGACGGGGGCTGCGATCGTCTTCGGCGGCGCCCTGGGCGCCGGAGGCCACACGATCGCCGCGATCGCGGAATCCGACGGGCGCCGCGGCTCCGCCGCGGCGCGCTTTGCCGTCGAGGAGGCGGCGGCTTCGGGCGTTTCCACCCTGGCGGGCTCCGGTTCCGCCGGCGACGCCGAGGGCGCGGGAGCCGCGGCGGCTTTCAGCGGCCCCCTCGGCGTGGCGACGGACGCGGCCGGCAACATCTACCTGGCCGACACGGCCAACAACAAGATAAGGAAGGTGAGCCCCGAGGGAGTCGCCGGCACCTTCGCGGGGACGGGTGCGGCCGGCTCGGCGGACGGGCCGGGGCTCCTGGCCAGCTTCACCGCCCCCCGGGGCCTTGCGGTGGACGCCGAGGGCAACGTCTACGTCGCCGACACAGGGGCCAACAAGCTGCGCAAGATAACGCCGGCGGGCGCCGTGAGCACGCTGGCCGGCTCCGGCGCTGCGGGATCGGCCGATGGGACAGGGGCCGTCGCCACTTTCTCGGCGCCCTGCGGCGTGGCGATCGGGGCGGGCGGCGTAATCTACCTCTGCGACCGCGGCGGCAACAGGATTCGCGCGGTGAGCCCCGCCGGCGTCGTCACGACGGTGGCAGGCTCGGGAAGCCCCGGCGCCGCGGACGGGGTGGGGACGGCGGCGACCTTCAAGGCGCCCGAAGGAATCGCGGCGACAGCATCGGGATGCCTATATGTGGCGGACACCGGGAATAACAAAATTCGCTACATCAATATTCTTGGCGGTGTTGTATCATTAGCCGGCTCCGGCGCGGCCGGCTGCGCCGATGGCACGGGCGCCGCGGCCTCCTTCAGCGCGCCGCGGGGCGTGGCGCTGGACTCCGACGGGAACCTCTGCGTCGCCGACGCCGGCAACAACCGGGTCCGCCTCGTCACGCCAGCGGGCGTCGTCTCTACCCTGGCGGGATCGGGGGCGGAGGGCTTCGGCGACGGCGCCCTCGCCGCCGCGACCTTCCGAGGGCCGGCCGCCCTGGCCTTCGGCCCCACGGGCGGGCTCTATGTGGCCGACAGCCTCAACCACGCCCTGCGGAAGGTCCTGCGGTAGGCTTCGGCGCGATTGCCGGGGGGAGGAGTTCAGGCGCCGCCGGGACTCCGCCCCCGCTTTTTCCGCCTGTCCGCGCGATGCCTTCACTTTCCCGTCCATTTGCGGTATCATTTCTCCCTTGCCCCAGCGGTACGCGCGTCCCCGGTCTGGCCGGGCGCTTATTTTTATATTTTAGGAACGTATATGGATTTATCCCGCTTTTTCATCGATCCCGCGCTCTTCGCGGGCGCGGAGGCGTCGAGCGCCTATCGATCGGTGTTCTTCGAGAAACTGCTGTCGAGCCTCTTCGAGCACAAGGAAAACCTCTTCGTGAGGTCGGACATCCAGAGGGACAGGGCCGAGATTTTCGCCTTTCCCGCCCTGTACTGGCTCGGCTATCCGGAGAAGGCGAGGGAGTGCTCCAAAGCCCTCTACCTCTGCGCCGACGATCAGGCCGCCTCGGCCGCCTTCGAGGCGGCGAAGCGCCTGGCCTCGGGCCTCGGCGGTGCCGCCCCGGCCCTCCTCGACGCCGCTTCGGGCGGCGCCGGCGCCAAGGACGCGCCCCTCC
>JAJTBU010000063.1 GCA_021286735.1 bacterium | reverse complement strand
GGGAGCAGGTCAGAGCCGAGGTTCAGGCCCGCGGAGAACCCCTGCGCGGCGTTTCCGTTCTGCTGGGCCGACAGAGGAAGAAGCAGGGCGACCATCGCGAGGATCAGGATTATTCGCCTCATCGTTGTTGAGCCTCCTTGCAAGGGCTTAACGTGCGCGAAGCGCACGATACCCTTACCATTATTATATACTACTTGCCTCCTGTATACACGGTTGCAAGCCCTAATTCAACGTTCGCGCATCAAAACCCGCTGCTTTCGGGAGGGAACCTTGCCGGGCTCCCCGGAAAAAAGGTAGTGTACGCATAGCCGGGCGGCGCCGGGCTTAGCATAAAGGGGGATACCATGGACTTTTTTCAGCGCATCGAGATGATCGCGAAGGACAAGGGGACGAGCCTCTGCGTCGGGCTCGATCCGTATTTCAGCCTCGACGAGCGGGCGAAGCGGGGCGACGAGGCCTGCCTGGGCGAGGCCATCGCGGCCAACCTCCGCATCATAGAGGCGACCCACCCCTTCGCCGCCTGCTACAAGCCGAACGTCGCCTTCTACGAGGCTTTCGGACAGGGGGGGCTCGCCGCGCTTAAAAAGACGCTGGACGCGATCCCCGCCGACATCCCGGTCATCCTGGACGCCAAGCGCGGCGACATAGACTCGACGGCCCGCGCCTACGCCGACGCCCTTTTCGGCGACCTGGGCGCCGACTGCGTCACCTTGAGCCCCTACATGGGGCGCGATTCCATCGACCCCTTCCTCGCCTGGCAGGACAAGGGCGTCTTCGTGCTCTGCAAGACGAGCAATCCCTCGGCGGGAACGCTCCAGTCGATCTCGGTCGGCGGCGAGCCGCTCTACGAGCGCGTCGCGCGCGAGGCGACCTCCTGGTCGGAGCGCGTCGGCCTCGTCGTGGCGGGCAACGATCCCGGGGCGCTGGCGAGGGTGCGCGCGGCCGCCCCCAAGGCCTGGTTCCTCGCTCCCGGCATCGGCGCCCAGGGCGGAAAGGCCGACGAGGCCATGCGCGCAGGCGCCAGGGCCGACGGCTCCGGCGTCCTCGTGATGGCCGCCCGCGCCGTGGCCAACGCCGCCGATCCGGGCGCCGCCGCGAAGACCCTGCGCGACGACATGAACCGCGCCCTCGCCGAGGCCAGGTCCCCCGCGGCCATCGCCTCCGGATGGACGCCCGCCGCGGCCGCCCGAGGCGCCCTCAAGGACGAGCTCGTGAGGCACCTCATCGCCACGGGCTGCTTCCGCCTCGGCGAGTTCACCCTGAAGAGCGGCAAGAAGAGCCCCTTCTACATCGATCTGCGCAAGCTCATCTCCGACCCGGCCGCCCTCGAGACGGCGGGATCGGCCTACGCGGCGCTCTCGCGTGGCATCGCCTTCGATCGCCTGGCGGGAATACCCGCGGCGGCCCTTCCGCTGGCCACGGCCGCCGGCCTCGCCCTCGCCGTGCCCATGATCTGGCCGCGCATGCCCGTGAAGGAGCACGGCACCGGCAACAAGGTCGAGGGAGCCTACGCCGCTGGCGAGCGGGCCCTCCTCCTCGACGACCTGATCACCACCGGCGCGAGCAAGCTCGAGGCGATCGAGATACTGCGCGGCGAAGGGATCGTGGTCGAGGATCTGGTCGTGCTGATCGAGCGCGGAAAGCAGGGGCGGGTGGACATGGAAAAGGCGGGCGTGCGCCTCCACGCCTTCCTCCACGTCAGGGAGCTTTTCGCTTCCTGCGAGCGGCTGGGCATCATCGGCGCCGAAAAGCGTGCCGAGCTCGAGCGCTTCGTAGACGAGGAATAGGGGCGGGAAGCGGGACCGGCGCGGTCGCGCCGGCCCCGCGGCGCCCTTCTGCCGCTATTTTCTCGAGGATCTTCTCCTGGTGGCGCCCTCGCGCGGCGCCTCTCCTTCCCTCTCAAGGAGGTCGGCGAGGGTCCGCGAGGAGGCGTAGTCGCGCACCTGCCTTTCCAAGGAATTCCAGAATTGCCCGGCGCAGCGGTCGAGGACGCCGGCGAAGGACGGCTCGCCGTCTTCCCGGGCTTCCGAACAGGGCGAGAGCTCGATGGACTCTCCGGCCGCCTCGAGGATCGAGAGGACGTCGATCTCGCTCTTGTCCTTGAGAAGGAAGAATCCCCCGCCGGGACCCCGATAGGCTGCCACAAGCCCCGCTTTCCTGAGATTGAAGAAAATCTGCTGGAGGAATTCCGCCGAAATGTCGGCGCTGTCCGCGATCGCGCGCAGGGCGAGCGGGTTGTCCCTGCTCGAGTCGGCGGCGAGGGCTACCATTGCCCTGAGCGCGTAGAGCCCCTTGGTGGTGGTTCTCATGCCATCTCTCCTTAGCTTTTTTCTATTATGCTGATATCGCTGGTGGAGAGTATAACCTTATAAAAATTGACAGCGCAACTCTTTTTTTTGTGACGGCGTTCAGTCCCAAAGATCCTTGGGCGCTAGGGATAGATCACCCAGAAACCAGCAGCGGTGTATCTTCCGGTTGCGGAAGTCGGGCGGCACGGAGCGCTCGGACACATCCTCCCAGGGGAGGGGAACCGCTTCCGGATCCCACTTAAGCTGGCGCGAATTCGACGAGAAGAGGATGAGCCCGCCCTCGGCGAGGACGCCCGCGCATGCCTTGAGCAGCCGCGGCCAATCGCGGTTCACGTCGAAATCTTCCTTCGCCATGGTCGAGTTTGAGAAGGTGGGCGGGTCGGCCACGACGATGTCCCAGCGGGCTCCCTCGAGGCGGGACCTTTCCAGGAAGGCCATGGCGTCAGCCTTTGCCGCGCGATGGCTGTCTTCGGAAAGGCCGTTGAGGCGGAAATTGTCTTTGGCCCAGGCGAGGTAGGTGTTGGAGAGGTCGACCGAGGTGACCGACGCCGCGCCGCCGACCGCCGCGTAGACGGAGAAGGAGCCCGTGTACGAGAAGAGGTTGAGGACGCGTTTCCCCGAGGCGATCGCCCGTACCACGGAGCGGGCGGGGCGATGGTCCAGAAAGAGGCCAGTGTCGAGATAATCCGAAAAGTTGACGCGGAAGCGCAAGCCCGATTCCCGGACCACCGCCTCGACGCTCTCGTCGCCCTGGCGGCCGTATTGGGCAAGGCCCTTCATGCGCCTGCGCGTCTTCAGGTAGATGCGGCGCGGCTGGACGGCGAGGGCCCGCGACGCTGCGGCGGCCATGAGGCCGAGCCAGGCGGCTTCCTCGGCATCGTCCTTCTCGTAGGGGCGCTCGTAGAGGGCGATCACGAGGGCAGGCCCCTTTTCCTCGCCGGCCTCCTCGCGATAGAGGTCGACAGCGAGGGGCACTTCGGGGATATCCCTGTCGTAGAGGCGCAGGGCGCCTATGTCCCTGGACCTCGCCCACTTGCGCAGCGTCTTTTCGTTCTTCTGGAGGCGGTTGGAGAAATACTCGGCTTGGCGCTCGTCCTTTTCCGAAGGAAAGGAGGCGTGACTCGTGTCTGGGCTCACAGCGCCGCGGTGTCGCCCTTCTGCGCCAGCTTCATCATCACGGACAGCATGGCGTACCCGGAGGAGAGGTCCTCCCTCCAGACCATGATGTCGGCGGGCACCTTGAGCTTGATGTTGGTGAAGTTCCAGATGGCTTTGATGCCCGCCTTGACGATGCTCTCGCAGGTGCTGGTGGCGTAGGGCGAGGGGACGGTCAGTATGGCGATCTCGGCGTGCAGCTGGGGCACGAGCTCGGTCAGCTGGTCGAGGGAGTGTATGGGCAGGCCGTGGACGATCTTGCCGACCTTGGCGGGGTCGGTGTCGAAGGCCGCGATGATGTCCAGGCCGTGGTTCTTGAATTCCTGATAGCCGGAGAGGGCCGATCCAAGGTTGCCGGCGCCGACGATGATCGCCTTGTGCGTGACGTTCCAGCCCAGGTAGCGCTCGATGGCGGTGACGAGCTCGTTGACCGGGTAGCCCTTCTTGGGCTTGCCGATGATGCCCGTTATCGCGAGATCCTTCCTGACCTGGATGGGTTCCAGGTTGAGTTCGTTGGCGATGACCGTTCCGGAGATGAACTGGTCGCCGTTGCTCTGCGCGTGGCGGATGATGTGCAGATACGAGGGAAGGCGCCTGATCGAGGGGCCGTAGGACACTTTGTTTTTGTTGGCCATAGTCACTCCCATAAGAGTAATGGCCTGATTATCGATAAAAGTCAAGCGATTAGACGTATGCAATTTTCATAATATTCCGAGGCCTCAGTCCCACCAGATTTTGGCGCAGAAATCGGGCTTGATCGAGGCGCCGGCGTGGCGGATCGAGCAGGCTGTCCGCGTTTCCCTGAAGAGCGGGGCCATCTTCCGCGTGAAGGAATCCAGCGTCCTTCCCCCGGCCACGTCCTCGTCGTAGAGGAGGGCCTTGCGTCCCTGATAGCTGAAGAGCCAGGCCTGGTCAGAAAAGCTGACGATGGGCTCCTCGTCGCTGCGCTTGAACATGGAGAAGCGGATGAAATAGAGGGGGACGCCCAGCATTTCGGCGAGGAGGAGACCGGGCATGATGGACCCGTGAGCCGCCGCCACGATGAGGTCGGGGGGAAACTCCGAGGCGACCTGGTCGGCGAGGCGGCGGAGAAGGGCGGGCTCGGAGCCCCTCCAGGTGTAGTGGTCGCGGATTCCCGTGTAGATAAAGCCTTTGAGTTCGGCTGGCAAAATCCCGAGGAAGGACTGGGCCTGTTCGGCGAATTCGCCGTCCAGCCGGAGCGCGTTCCGCGCGAGGTCGATGGAGCGCCGGTAGAGGCGGTTCGCCCGGTCGATCTCCGCCAGGTCGTGGTTGATGCGGTATTTCCCCGCTTCCTTCAGCTCGTAGTAGACGGTAGGATGCAGCGGCAGGCCGTGCTCCACGCAGATCTTGTAGTTGAGCATGACGTTGACGATGCCGGGAGCCCTCAGGTAGAGGGAGGTGGCGGCCGCCAAGTCCTCGCGCCAGGGCGCCGGGGTCGGCCGGGGCGGTGTCGGAGAAAGCCTGGCGACGAGGTCGGCGACTTCCTCGATGAGCCTGGCGTAGGGCGCTGAGAATTCCATCTCGGCGGGGGGAATGTCCCAGTCGGCGGCGGCGAGCGGATCGGCGATGGTCATCGCGGACAATGTATCCGAGCCCCCGCCACGGCGCAAGCGAGGGCAAGCGAGGGATTGAGGAGCATGAATTTGCGGCAGGCGGTAACGATCGCGATCCTCGCGGGCGGAGGGAGCCGGCGCTTCGGAGGCGTCGACAAGCAGGGGCTCGATTTCAGGGGCGAGAGCCTCGGCCGCCGCGCCGCGGGGAACGCCCTGTCCGTCGGCTGCCCCGTGCTCGTCGTGGGGACGAATCGGCGGCCCTACGAGGGCCTGCCCCTGCGATTCGCCGAGGACGCCTTTCCCGGCAGGGGGCCCCTGTCGGGGCTGCACGCCGCCCTCCTCGCCTCCGAGACGCCATGGGTCTTCCTGACCGCCTGCGACATGCCCTTCTTCAGCCGTGGCTGGCTCGAGGAACTCCTCGCCCGGGCGGGGAGGGGCGGGGCGCTTGCCGTGGCGGCGCGGCGCGGCGGCTACATTGAGCCCTTCCAGGCCCTCTACGCCCGCGAACTCGCGGAGCGCGCCGCCCTCATGCTCGCGGACCGCGGCGGGACCCCGCAAAAGCGCTCCCTGGCGCGCCTCATCGCCGAAATTCCCTGCCGCGAGGTGCCCGAATCCATCGTTTCAGCCCATTCCCCCGACGGAAGGATTTTCCTGAGCGCGAACAGCCCGGAAGAATTGGAATATTTGCAGGCACTAGAATAAATTTGCCTTTTTCGCATATAATTACAGATAATGACATTTGAATCGCTCGGGCTGTCGCCCGCAATGCTGGAAACCCTGGCAAAAAAAGGGTTCGAGGAGCCGACGCCCATCCAGGCGCTCGCCATCCCGCGTCTGCTCACTCCCGGGCCGGCCGTCGCCGCCCGCGCCCGCACGGGCACGGGAAAGACCGCCGCCTTCGGCATACCCCTCGTCGAGGCGATCGGCCCCGATAAGCCCATGGGCAGGGCGCCCATCTCGGCCCTCGTCCTGGTGCCGACCAGGGAACTCGCCATTCAGGTCACCGAAGAGATATCCTCCCTCAAGTGCGGCCCGGCGCCGCGGATCGCCTGCGTCTACGGCGGCGCCTCCATGGGCGAGCAGTGCCGCAGGCTGGCCCAGGGCGCCGACATCGTCGTGGGCACGCCAGGCCGCGTTCTCGACCACATCGGGCGGGGCAACATAGACTTGGGCCAACTCAAGTTCTTCATCCTGGACGAAGCCGACGAGATGCTGGACATGGGCTTCATCGACGATATCCGCACCGTGATGGAGCCGATGGGCGCAGACGTGCGGATGCTCCTCTTCTCGGCGACCCTCGCCCCCGCCGTGCTCGACGTCGTCCGCGAGCGCGCCGGCGAGATCGAGATCATCGAGGCCTCGACGGACACCCTGCCCACCGAGCTCGCCGAACAGCTCTGGATCGAGGTCCATTCGCGGGACAAGCTGGAGGCCCTCTGCCGCATCGTCGACAGCGAGGAGGACTTCTTCGGCATCGTCTTCGTCTCGACCAAGGTCGAGGCCGACAGGCTGGCCGGCCAGCTCGCCGAGCGCGGCTACGACGCCGAGGGCTTGCACGGCGACCTGGGCCAGGACGCCCGCGAGCGCGTCCTGGGCAAGTTCAGGGACAAGCGCCTCTCCATCCTCGTGGCCACCGACGTCGCGGCCCGCGGCCTCGACATAGAGAAACTTACCCACGTCATCAACTGGTCCCTGCCCCACGATCCCGAATCCTACCTCCACAGGGTGGGCCGGACGGGCAGGGCGGGCAACTCGGGCACCGCGATAACCTTCGTGACGCCCGAGGAGTACAGGCGGCTCTTCCTGTTCCGCAGGATATCGGGCAAGACGCTCAAGAAGACCGAGGTGCCCGCGGTCGAAAGCATCATCGAGGGCAAGAAGTCGCGCCTGGCGGCGAAGATCGCCGCGAAGGCCCAGGCGACGGACGAAGCTGGCGATCCCCTCGCGCTCTGGCGGGGCCTGGCCAGGGAGCTTCTCGCGTCCATGGAGCCCGAGACCGCGCTGGCGGCCGCCCTCTCCGAAGGTTTCTCCGACCAGCTCGACCCCGGCAAATACCGCGAGATCACCGAGATATCGGTGGACGATACCGCCACGAGCCGCCTCTACATCGGGGCCGGCAAGGCCGACAACGTCACGACCCGCACCCTCGTGGGAATGGTGAAGCGCCTGTCGGGCCTCTCCGACGGGATGATCGTCGGAGCCGAGGTCTACGAGACCTTCTCCTTCGTCACGGTGCCCTTCAAGTACGCCGAGAAGATCATCACCGAGGCGCGCAGGGCGGGGGGATTCCCCCAGGTGCGCCGCGCGGTGCCCAGGAAGCCCGGGCAGGGCGGCGAGGGCGGCGGCGAGCACCGGCCTTCGCCGCGCTACCACGCGGGTGCCGACAAGGATGGCGAGCCTCGCCGCTGGAAAGCGGAAGGTTCCGCGCCGCAGAAACCCTGGTCTAGAACGCCCCGATCCAAGCCCGATTTCGCAGGCAAACCCGGCCCGGCTGGCCACGCTGGCCCGGCGAACTACTCGGGCCCGCACAAGGTGCGCGTCCCGCGGCCGAAGAAGTTTTCCGAGTAGCCAGGAAGGCGAAAATCGTCCATAATGGGGAACCCGCCGGCGAGGCCGGCGGATCATCAGCTGAGGCAGGTTTCCCATGAAGGATAACGCCGTCGTCGAATGCGTCCCCAATTTTTCCGAAGGCAGGGACAGGAAGAAGATCGATGCCATCGCCGAGGCGATCCGCGGCGTGGCGGGCGTCAAGCTTCTCGACATCGACCCCGGCGCCGATACCAACCGGACCGTCTACACCTTCGTGGGCGGGCCGCGGGCGATCGTCGAGGCGGCCTTGTCGGGCGCCCGCGCGGCGAGGGATCTCATCGACATGGCCTCCCACTCGGGCGCACATCCTAGGATCGGCGCGCTCGACGTCTGCCCCTTCGTCCCGGTTTCGGGCATAAGCATCGAGGAATGCGCTGGGCTCGCGCGCGAATTCGGCGAGCGCCTCGCGGCCGAGCTCGGCGTCCCGGTCTACCTCTACGAGAAGGCGGCGACCTCCCCCGCGCGGGTCAGCCTCGCCGACATCCGCTCGGGCGAATACGAGGGCCTGGCGGCCAAGCTCCGCGACCCCGAGTGGAAGCCCGACTTCGGCCCCGCCCGCTTCGACGCCCGCTGGGGCGCCACCGTGGCCGGCGCCCGCGAATTCCTGATCGCCTACAACGTCAACCTCAACACGCGCGACAAGAAGCTCGCCAACGACATCGCCCTGACCATCCGCGAGGGCGGGCGCCTCGCCAAGAACCCCGACGGCAGCCAGGCCCTCGACGCTGCCGGCAACCCACTGCGCGCCGCCGGCAGGCTCAAGGCCGTGCGCGCCATCGGCTGGTACATCGAGCAGTACCGCTGCGCGCAGGTGTCGATCAACCTCCTCGATTACGCCGCCACCCCCCTGTGGGAAGTGTTCGAGACCGTCCGCGAGGAGGCCGACAAGCGCGGCCTCTTCGTCACTGGCTCCGAGCTCGTGGGCCTCATCCCTCTTAAAGCACTGGCCGACTGCGGGCGCCATTTCCTCTCGAAGATGGGCAAGAGTCCGGCCCTGCCCGACGCGGAGCTGATCGAGGTGGCCGCGCGCACCCTGGCGCTCGATTCGGTGGGAGACTTCGATCCCCGGCGCAAGATCGTCGAGTGGGCGTACTCGGGCGCCGGCAAGCTCGCGTCGATGACGGTGGCGGGCTTCGCGGACGAAGTGTCGAACGACACGCCGGCCCCCGGCGGCGGCTCCGTGGCCGCCCTGGCGGGCTCCCTGGGCGCAGCCCTGGCCGCCATGGTCGGCAACCTCACGATCGGCAAGAAAGGCTACGAGGCGCACTACGAGGCTCTGGCGTCGATGGCCGCCGAGGCCCAGCGGATAAAGGGCGAGCTCATGGCGGCGGTCGACGCGGACACCGAAGCCTTCGACGCCGTGCTCGAGGCCTCGCGTCTGCCCAAGGCCACCGGGGAGCAGCGCGCCGCCCGCGACGCCGCCATGCTCGAGGCGGGCAGGAAGGCAGCCGCCGTGCCGATGGCCACCGCCGCGGCTTGCCTCGGGGCCATGAAATGCTGCGCCGCCGCCGTGGAGCGCGGCAACCGCAATTCCGTGACCGACGGCGCCGCCGGAGCCCTGATCGCCAAGGCCGGCCTGGACGCCGCCCTCCTCAACGTGCGCATCAACCTCGCCTCGCTCGGGGACGCCGATTTCTCAGCCCGGCTCCGCGCCGAGGCGGCTTCGCTCGCCGCGGAAGCCGACACCCTCGCGTCCGCGATAAAAGCGTCGGCCGACGTCGTCATCGGGGGGTAAAAACTTTTGCATATTCATCCGTTTTGATATTGACCTTGCCCCCCCCAGACACTATACCTTGCCTTGAAATTACGTATGCATTGAAGGGGACGCGGAGCGGTGAAAGGGTCAGACGTTGCCGTTTCAAACGTATCCAAGTCCTTCGGCAGCTTTTGCGCGCTGAAGGACGTAAGCCTGGATATTCATAAAGGGGAGTTTTTCTCCTTGCTCGGCCCCTCGGGCTGCGGCAAGACCACCCTCCTCCGGACGATCGCCGGCTTCGAGGACCCCGACACCGGGTCCATCAGCATAGACCGGACCGAGGTTTCGGGGCTTCCTCCCGACAAGCGCCACTGCAACACGGTGTTCCAGAGCTACGCGCTCTTCCCCCACCTCACCGTGTTCGAGAACGTGGCCTTCCCCCTGCGGCTACGGAAAACGCCCAACAAGCTCGTCGCGGACCTGG
>JAJTBU010000062.1 GCA_021286735.1 bacterium | reverse complement strand
CCCGCCGCAAGGAAGCCGCGATTTCATTTTCAAGGAACATCGAGGCGATCCTGACGAAACTGGGGATGCCGCACGCGACGCTTCCGATATCGGTCTTGCCTGCGATGAACGAGGCGGGCAAGCTCATGCTCTCGCACAGCGGCATGGATCGCGTGGAGTTCATCATAGCGCCGAACATTGGGGAGACTCCGAAACCCCTGGCCAGGATCGCCTCGGGAGGCGAGCTCTCCAGGGTCGCCTTGGCGATAAAGGCCGTGCTGTCGTCCAAGGATACCGTGGATACGCTGATTTTCGACGACATCGATACCGGCATAGGCGGCGAAGTCGCCGCCGACGTTGGAGCCTACCTCAAGGAAGTCTCGGCCTTCAGGCAGGTGCTCTGCGTCACCCATCTCGCCTCGATCGCCGCGCGCGCGGGACAGCACTACCGGGTGTCGAAACGGGTGGAGGAGGGCCGGACGGTCACCAGGATCGATCGGCTCGAGGGGCATGAGCGGGAAACCGAGATCGCGAGGATGCTCGCCGGCGACAAGGATGGCGCGGCGTCTCTCGCCCACGCGGCCGAGCTGATCAAGCGATCGTCAATGGGCTAACTCGTGGAGCGAGTCGTAGGGGAAAAGATCGGCGATCGTGCAGCGCACCTGGCTTTCGCGGCTATTGCCGAACTGGACCGGCGTCTCCGGCGGGAAAAATTCGCTTAAGACTTGCCTGCAGGCCCCGCATGGGCTCACCGGATAGGTGGCGTCGGGCGTCGCGATGGCCAAAGCCTTGAAGGCGCGCTTGCCCGCGCTCACCGCGGCCACGAGGGCGCTGCGCTCCGCGCAGATAGTCAGCCCGAAGGAGCGGTTCTCCACGTTGGCCCCCGTGACGACGCTCCCGTCATCGCAGAGGATGGCCGCTCCCACGCGAAACTTCGAATACGGCGAATAGGAATTCCCCGCGGCATCGAGCGCCGCCGAAAAAAGCGTCTTTTCGATATCCATTCCGTGCGCCTTCCTGTGTTGACAGCTGGAAGGATAACTATATACGATTTGATTCCTCGATTACAACTCTGGTGGTGTCATGGCTAATGGATTGAAAGCCCGGCCTTCGCGCAGGCGTGGAAAGATCGGGTTGATCGCGGCGGCGGTCGCCGTCGCCTACATATTCCTCGCGCAGCAGCCGCTCTCGCCCGCCCGGACCCTGTCATTCATCGAAGCGATCCCGCGCCCAGCCACGGAAACGCAGGGCGGAGAAACGACGAAGGGGGTCTGGGAGGCGAGGGGGCGATATTTCATCGCGCGGGGAGACCTGCAGGGCGTAAGCGAGGTCGACCGTTCCGGCAAGCAGCTTTGGGTCGCCGAATTTCCTTCGCCCGTGACCGTGGTCGACATAACGGAGAAGCTATCGGCCTGGGGGCTCCTGGATGGCTCCATCCACCTTGTCGATAGCGACGGAACAATGAATTCGGCGGTAAAGCCCGCATCGAAGGGAGTATCCTCGCGGTTCGCCTGCGCCTACGGCCTCGCCTTGTCGCCCGACGGAAGCAGGCTCGCGGTCCTCTTCGGCCTCGAGCCCCAGCACTTCGCGGTATTCGAGCGAAGAGGGAAGGATTACCGCCTTTCTTACGACATGAAGCTCGTTCGGCCGCTCCGCGGCGGGCAGCCATTCGCTTTTTCCGCCGACGGCAGAAGCATAGAAGGCTTAACGGGCGATGGACTGGTTTTCTACGATGTCGCCAAGGGCAGGGCGGCGATACTCCAAGATTCCTCGCTGCGCGGCGACTTTGAGATGATCATCGCCCCCGCGGGAGACGACAGCTTCGCCTTCTTGGCGGCGAACGGGAACGAGCGCTATGCCGGGCTCCTGCGCCAAGGCAGGGTGGAAGCGATCTTCCCGGTCGGGACCGACAGTACCGGCATCCTAGTCGAAGGGCCGAACGTTATCATACAGGGACGGGACATGCTGTACCGATACAAGGTGGAAGGCCGATGATCCGCTTCCTCAGGGGGCGAGAGAGGCCGGCCGCCGGCCGCCGCGGGCCGTACCGATTAGCCCCGATCGCCGCCATAGCCCTGATCGCCGCGGCGACGACACCCTGCGGCCGGCTTGGCGCCCAGCCTTTCGTAAAGGATTTGAACAGCCTGGGAACGGCCGTGCTCTTTGGGACTCCGTCCAGGGAGCAGAGCGGGTTCAACTATCTCCAGACAGGCGCCTTGACAAATTCGCCGAGTGGGGCGGTTTTGGCCGTCGAGGCTGGCACCGTGCTCTTTGTCAAGCGCGCTTCCTCCTTTGAAATGCAGCGTTTCGGGGGAGCGGGGGAATTCGTGGCCTTGGCCCATGACGACGGCTTTGTGAGCCTCTACACGGGGAAGACCTTGATCGTCGCCAGGATGCCTTCCTCGGGCAGGATAGGCGCGTCCGACAGCGTCGGCAGGGTTTCGGCCGAGGGACGCGGCGAACTGGCGCAGTATATCGTGCGCCTCTACGATGGTTCCTCGGGAGTGTGGATAAACCCGGCCCTCTTCGCCGGCGCGCTCGACGACAAAATCCCCCCAAAAATCGAGCAGATCGCGCTCCAAGGCTCCGGAGGGCTCTTTTTCGCTGAAGGCGGCGGAGCGGCGCGGAGATCGGCGAAGAGCGCCGTGCAGAAGATCCCGCAGGGCGAATACGCCCTCGCCGTATCGGTGAGCGATGCTTCGAGCGGGAAAAACCCCGTCTCTGGAGTATTTCGCATGAAGGTGCTTTTTAACGGCACCGTGGCCTTTGACAAGAAGTTCGACGCGGCACGAGCCGCGGAAGGCGGATTGTCCTTCCTCGGCCTCGACGTGCCATCGGCGAACTGTCTGGATCGGGAGGGCAGGATCGTGCTTGGGCGGCAGTTCATCCCGCGCGGCCAAAATACCCTGGACTTGACGGTCTTTGATTTCGCGGGCAACAGCGCCCGATACGTCTGGAGCTTTGCGACCGAATAGGCGGGATTGCCCGTCGTTCGACTTGGGGGATACAATCAGAGCCATGGACAGCTACGAGTTCATCGGCGAAAACATCGATCGGCTGCGGGAACGAGTCGCGAGGGCGGCGGGCAGGGCGGGGCGAGACCCCGAGGACATCGCGATTCTCGCGGTGACGAAATTTCACCCGATCGAGGCCGCCGAGCGCGCCTATGCCTGCGGGATGCGCCGGTTCGGGGAGAATCGCGTTCAGGAAGCGCTGGGAAAATTCTCAGCCGAACGGCGCGCCGCGATGCCAGGCTGCTCCGTCGACCTGCTCGGAGCCCTGCAGAGCAACAAGATCAACAAAGCCATCGACTTTTTCGACGGCATCCAATCGGTAGATTCCGCGGACCTTCTCGACGCGCTCTGCGCCAAGGCCGGCCGAAGATCTGCGCCGCTTTCGCTGATGCTCGAACTGCATACCGGTGAGGATTCCAAATCCGGCTTTCCGGATGAAGACAGCCTCTTGCTGGCCGCGGAGCGGTTCCTGCTATGGAAGGACGCGGGGGCGGCGACGGACGCCTCTCCGCCCGGTGTTGCTGGCGGCGCCTCCGCCGCCGGCCGCGGCATGCTCAGACTCGCGGGGCTCATGACGATGGCGCCGTACACGACGGACCGCGACGAGGTCCGCGGAGCCTTCAGGCGGTTGGCGGCGGCCGCGGCGAAGATCCGGCAGCGATTCGGACTCGGCGTGGCTGAGTTCGGCACCCTCTCCATGGGCATGAGCGGCGACTACGAGATCGCGGTCGAGGAGGGCTCGACGCTGCTGCGCATCGGCACGGCGATCTTTGGAGAGCGGCGGTGAGGCGGGGAAAGACGCGCGCCGCGCCGCTCCTCGTCATCGCGGTTTTGGCCTTCCTCGCGGCGCCCATGCGGGGAGGGGCGAAGCTGTACGCGCAGGAAACCCCAGCCTCGATCTCGCCCGCAGCGACGCCGATACCGATAACCTATGCCGCCGGAACGGAACCAGCCAAAGCCAAGGATGCCGGAAAAAAGGCCTGGAGGGCGATCGTGACGGGCGCCGGGGCCTTTCCCTTCGCCTATTTCTATACCAACCTCGTCTTCGACAGCGTACGGTTCGTTTCGAACGGTTTCAACGTCCAGTACGCGCCCTGGCCCTTCAAGACGCAGTACTCTGCCGAGGTGAGCGTCTCGGAGACCTTCATCCGATTGGGGGTGTCGGCAGGCTTGAGCGCCGTTGTCGGCATCCTCGACGCCGTCGTTCAGCGCTGAGTCAATTTTCTGTGCAACCTTGACATCGGAGCGGCCCCTACTCGATAATGCTCTGTCCTCCATCACAACTACAGAGGGTGGTCCTATGCCTGAAATCACTTCCGAATCCGAGGGATTCAACCTTGACGACGCCATCCGCAAGGTCCCCGGATTTCCCAAGCCCGGCATTCTCTTCTACGACATAACGAGCGTCCTGGCCAATCCCGACGCTTTCGGCTATTGCATAGACTCCATGGTTAAGCTCTATCGCGGCGAGCGCATCGACGCGGTGGCGGCGATCGAGTCCAGGGGCTTTATCTTCGCCGCCCCCTTCTGCCAGAAGCTCGGCATCCCGCTCCTCCTCGTCCGCAAACAGGGGAAGCTCCCCGGCAAGACCATATCGCGATCCTACGAGCTCGAGTACGGCTCGGCCACGCTCGAGATGCATATCGACGACATCGTCCTGGGAAGCCGCTTCCTCATCGTGGACGATCTCATCGCCACCGGCGGGACGGTGGCCGCGACCTGCGAGATGATCCGCGCCGGCGGCGCCGAGCCCTTCGCGGCATTTTCAGTGATAGGGCTGCCCTTCCTCAACTACAGGAGCGCGCTGAAGGACCTGCGGATCGACACGCTCATCGAATATTTCGGCGAGTAAGGAAAGGAGACGAAACATGGAAGCACTCTCTAGAAACCCTCAGTGGAAGGGCAGGCGGGGGCCTGTCCTCCTCGCGATAATGGACGGCGTCGGCTACGGCGAATACAGGGACGGCGACGCGGTGGCGGCCGCCGACATGCGCCACTTCAGGGCGCTCGAGGCCTCCTGCCCGGCGACCAGGCTGAAGGCGCACGGCACGGCCGTCGGGCTGCCCTCCGATGAGGATATGGGCAACTCCGAGGTGGGCCACAACGCGATAGGCTGCGGGCGGGTGTTCTCCCAGGGCGCCAAGCTCGTCGGCGCTTCGATAGCGACGGGAGCGATGTTCGAGGGCAGGGTCTGGAAGGAGCTTGTCGCCAATGTCGCTGCATCGGGCGGCACCCTTCACTTCATCGGCCTCTTTTCCGACGGCAACGTCCACTCCCACATCGACCATCTTTCGGCTATGATCGCGCGCGCCGCGGCGGATGGCGTAAGGCGCGTGAGAGTGCACGCGCTCCTCGACGGGCGCGACGTCAGTTCGCAGAGCGCGCTCGACTACATTCTTCCCTTCGAAGCCTTCCTCGCGGGATTCAACGCCAAGGGCTTCGACTACCGCATCGCCTCTGGCGGCGGCAGGCAGTACATCACCATGGATCGCTACAACGCCAACTGGGACATTGTGAAGCGCGGATGGGACTGCCACGTTCGGGGCGTTGGCAGGCGGTTCGCGAGCGCGGCGGAGGCGGTGGCCGCCTATCGCGCCGAGAATCCCCAGCTCATCGACCAGGACATGCACGAATTCGTGGTCTGCGACGCCAATGGTCCCGTCGGAACCATCGGCGACGGGGACAGCGTCGTCTACTTTAATTTCAGGGGCGACAGGGCGATAGAGATCACCGCCGCTTTCGAAGAGGAGAACTTCGACAAGTTCGATCGCGGGCCGAAGCCCAAGGTCTTCTACGCGGGCATGATGCAGTACGACGGCGACCTCGGCGTGCCGAAAAACTACCTCGTGACTCCGCCCGCGATCGATCGCACGATGGGCGAGTACCTCGCCGCCTCTGGCGTGAAATCCATGGCGATCTCCGAAACGCAGAAATACGGCCACGTCACCTATTTCTTCAACGGCAACCGCACCGGCAAATTCTCCGAGACCCTCGAGGATTACGTCGAGATTCCCAGCGACCGCGTGCCCTTCGAACAGCGCCCCTGGATGAAATGCGCCGAGATTACGGACAGGGTCATCGAGGCGATCGATTCCGGAGCGTACCGCTTCATCCGCCTCAACTTCCCCAACGGCGACATGGTAGGCCATACGGGCGTATTCCAGTCGGTCGTGTGCTCGATGGAGGCGATGGACATCCAGCTCGGCAGGCTCGCGGATGCTATTCGGAAAGCAGGTGGCGTGATGCTGATCTCGGCCGACCACGGCAACTCCGACGACATGCTCGAGCACGACAAGAAGACCAAGAAAGTACTGCTCGACAAGGATGGCAATCCCAAGGCCAAGACGAGCCACTCGCTCAATCCCGTGCCCTGCGTCATCTACGACCCCGAATGCAAGGGCGAGTACGAGCGGAACCTGGCGGAGGGGCTCGGCATTTCCAGCCTGACGGCGACCTGCCTGGACCTGCTCGGCTTCGTGCCGCCCGCCGATTACGACCGCTCCGTGCTGTCGATGAAGGCCTGAGGCGCTTCGAGGGAGGCCGCCATGCTCGAGATCGAACTGAAAGCGAGGGTCCGCGACCATGGGTCGGTGGAGTCCAGGCTTTCGACCTTCATGACCTATGGCGGCCCCATCGACAAACGCGACGAGTACTGGTCGATACCGCTCGCCGTCCCTTCGCCGTCCGGGCCGGGATTCCGCTTCCGCCTGCGCTGCGAACCTGGCAGCGATACGGTGACATTCAAGGAAAAGACCTATACCAGCACCGTCGAGATCAACAAGGAGACGGAGTTCGGCGTGGCGGACGCGGCGGCCTTCCGCGCATTCCTGGCGAAGATGTCGGCCAAGCTCCTCTACCGCAAGAGCAAGAAGGGCGGCCTCTGGCGGGGCTCCGACGGCATCATCGCCGAGCTGGTGAGGGTCGAAGGCCTCGGCGAATACCTCGAGGTCGAGATTCTCTGCGAAGAGAATCCCTCGGCCGACGTGGATCGCGTCAAAAAGCGGCTCATCGCCGTGATCGAGCGCTGCGGCCTCCCCGCTTCCGACATTGAGCCCCGTCCATACTCGCAGCTCCTCGGCGTGCCCGGCTATTGATGCGCCGGCGGGGGAATCGAATAGCTCTAAATATAGCCGGGGATTTCCTTGCGGAAGACGAAGTACCAGGACTGTGAATAGATCGCGCCGGTCTTCGACTCGGCGCGCACCGCCACAAGGTACCCTTTGTCGCGCTCGGGCAAGGCCACTTTCACGGTGATCCCTCCCTCGGCGTCGACGGTAAACGGGGCGTCCTCGCCATTCACGATGACCTTCAGGGTGGATCGGTCGAGTTCCGGCAGTTCGGGCAGGGCGAACTCCATCCTGTCGAAGGCGCCGGAGACGATGGAGAGCGGCGCGGGGCGCTGCTTTGCGAGATGGAGCGGCTTTTCGCCGAGCCTTTTGACCAGCGCCTCGGGGCTTTCCTTGGCGACGACGATGAGCCGGTTGAGGTAGAGCGGGTCGCTCTTCAGATCGTTCCCTGAGCCGTAGACATTGAAGGAGAGCGAGTAACCCGCGGCGACGATGCGCTTCTGGACAACGCCGTCCAGCGCGCCGAAGGGCGTGGCGAAGGCGTACACCTGCATGCCGATTTCCTTCTCTATGGTCTTCTTGGACGAGACAAGCTCCTTGTCCAGCCATGCGGAATACTCTGCCGCCGAAACGACGTTCGCCGGCGGCTTGGTGAGATAGGGGTGATCCCATGAGTGCGAACCTATGGCCACGCCGTGGGCCGCGAGATCGCGCACATCGTCCCAGTTCATGAAATTGCGGTCGTGCCCGACGTTTATCCCGGAAGGGTACACGAACATCGCCCAAGGTACGCCCATCGACCTTAGGAGGGGGTACGCGTGCACATAGACGTCGTAACGGCCATCGTCGAAGGTGAGGAGGACGGCCTTCGCGGGCAATGGCAGGCCCGAATCGTAGAACTTCCTGACCTGCTCCATGGACACGAAGGTGAAGCCCGCCTTCTGGAGGGCGAGGATATGCTGCTCCAAAAGGGAGGAAGTGACCGAGTACGGAGTGTCCTTGGGCTTGAGAAGATCGACGTTATGGTAACAGAGCACCGAGAGCACGGCGTTCGGTGTCGCCTGGAAGGTCGGAGACGGCGCGGTCGCCGTCGGAAGCGCGCCGGCCGCGATTGCGGAAAAGGCAGTCAGCAGAAGCGCCGCGACGACGGAGGGAATTTTCATGGATGCACTATACGCGGACAGGCCACTGGAAAACAAGGATGTTTGCGCGTAGGCTGATGAGGATTGCGGCAGCCTGAAAAGGAAAATGGGCGCTGAGGGGTTCGAACCCCCGACCTACTGGGTGTAAACCAGCCGCTCTGACCAGCTGAGCCAAGCGCCCGTATGAAGCGACAAACGCCGAAGCGGGAAGAAATTACCATAGTTTATCGCGAGGGTCAATATAGATGAGTTCTGGAAACAAGGGCATTGCAGCCGTCGGAATGGTCTTGCTCGATGGAATCGGCGTCGCCACAGAGCGGATCGCCGCGTGGCTCGGGGATTTGCCGACGCCGGCGCACGTCGATGCGGGCAGGATGGCTTCCCTGCGGGAGAGGCTCAGGCTGGAGCGCGCCGAAGTCGACTGGCGCCCGGGCGGCGGAGTGTCCAACCTCGCCAGGGCGGCGGGCGCGGCAGGATTGCCTGTCGAAGTATGGGGATGCGTGGGCGATGACGCCGACGGCGCTCTGATCGAAGCATCGCTGAGGCGCGAAGGCGCCTTCCCCCGCCTCGTGAAGAGCCGGCTCCCCACAGGGGTGTTCTGCTCGCTCGCCTGCGGCGGTGCGCGGCGCATAGTGGTGTGCCAGGGCGCCGCTCCCGAAATATGGCGCGCAGCTCTCCCCGAAGATGCTTTTCGCCGGGGTTGGGCGCTTTTTATCGATGGGCTCCTCGCCGCCGAACCTGAGTCGATGGAGGCTTTGGCCGCGCGGGCCCGCGCGGCGGGTATGTCCATCGCCATGGACCTCTCGACGCCGGGGAATGTCGCGGCGCGAAGAGAGACCTTGCTCCGCTTCGCCGCGCGCCATTGCGATTTCGTCTTCGCGAACGAGGAGGAATTCAAGATCATCCGCGATGCGGGAGGACCGGATCCAGCTGTAAAAACGGCCTGGGTGCTCAAGCGTGGCGAGCGCGGCGCCGCCCTGCTGCGGCATGGGACCCTGATCGAGGAGGAGGCGGGCGAAAGGCTCTCCCTCGGGGATGACACGGGGGCTGGCGACGCCTTCGCGGCGGGGTTCCTGGCGGCGCGCCTCGAGGGGGGCGATCCGCGGGAATGCCTGCGCCGAGGCAACGCCACGGCTCTGGCGGCGCTTCGAAACAGCTTGCCGAACGCATGGGAATTTCTTAGATTGTAGTGAAACGAGACAGTCTCCGCCATGCGAAATCCGTACGATCATAAAGGGCTGCGGGCCGAGGCTCCTCAGCAGCAATCAGGAGTGACCATGTCCGAAAACGAAATAATACCTATAGATCAAATCCTTCCGAACAAACTCCCCGTGATCGCCCTGGTGGGGAGGCCGATATTCCCCGGAATCTTCACCCCCATCATGATCGCCAACCCTCCCGACATGCAGATCGTTGAGCAGGCCCTGGCGGCCGACGGCATGCTCGGGCTCGTGCTCGCCAAGGAGGAGTCCGACGCCTACAATTCGGAGAATCTCTACTCCGTGGGCACGGTCGCCAAGATCATGAAGCGCATCAACCTGCCGGACGGGGGGATCAATATCTTCATTTCGACGCTCAAGCGCTTCAAGATCAAGAAATTCCTCTCCAAGGAGGCCCCGGTGGTCGTGGCGGTCTCTTA